>CALANA010000209.1 GCA_937925925.1 uncultured Chloroflexales bacterium
GGTAGCACGTCGTTACGACGTTCGTCGTTGGGAAAGATGGCAAACGACTGAAGTCGTTACTACAGGTGTCTCATTGTGTTACGGTCGGGTAGCACGTCGTAACGCCGTTCGTCGTTGGGAAAGATGGCGAACGACTCAAGTCGTTACTACATGCGTCTCATGTTTCGCCTTCGGCAGCGTGGCGGCTTCCTTTCATCACCAACCGCCGCCCGGTGAGCGCGAGCGCGTGCAGCAACCCTGATTGCAGGGTGGCCGATGTGGTGATATGCGACAGATCGGCCCCGATCTGCACAAACGCCTGCGCCAGGTTCGGACGAATACCAACCAGGAGTGGAATGGCTCCTAGCAGACGAGCGGCGGTGATGGCCTGGCTCAAGACACGTGCGACCGTGTCATCCACCAGGGCGACCCCCGTCAGATCGAGCAAGGCCACCCGTGCCCGATGCTGAGCGATACCCTGCAGCAGTCCCGTGAAGAGGTCGTCTGCCCGTTGTTCATCAATGGTACCGATCAGGGGCAGCACGATGATCTGATCGGCAATCGGGAGGACGGGCAGCGACATGCGCCGAATCGTGTCACTCAGACGGGTCTGTTCCTGAAGGGCCTGCTCCAAGGAGTGGCTATAGGCCTGGAGGTGCTGGTGGGCGCGATCGAGATCCTGCCGCGCCTGCTGTTCTGCCATAATCCGCGCCTGCAAGGACTCGGCCATCGTGTTAAAGGTTGCCGCAAGTATGCCCAACTCATCCCTGCTCTGCACCCGCACCCGGTGGGCAAGGTCACCCTGCGTAATACGTTCCGTGCCGAGCAGCAGATCGCCAACGGGTGCGGTGAGCCGGCGCACCAGCCAGATACCTACGAGCAAGACCAGCGGTAAGGTCAGGAAAAAGGTCATCAGGGCAGTCGCCCGCGCCTGGGACTCACCGGCCCGAAGCGGTGCGGCATCAAGCTCAATCATCAGCACCCCATCCTGCCGACCAGACGGATCCATGATAGGCGCGTAGCCATAGAGTCGCACCGCGCCCGACGGCAGGGTGATGGGGTCTTTTTCCACCATGGTATGGTCAATTATGCCCAACCCGGCAGCAAGCAAGGGCGGCCTGATGTCTATCGGCTGCCCGATGGGAGCGGCGGCTTCCGTTTTGCGCGGCTGATCGACGACCACGACAATCGTTCCGTCACTGCGCTCACGGAGCGTCCTGATGCGGGTAACAGATATGCTGGCTGCCTGGATGTTCTGTAATTCGGATTGGATAATACGGTAGAATGAACTGGTCATATCATCCGGCACGACAATCAGCGTATGGAAGTCGGCATCGATCTGGGTGACGGCAAGATTGACCATATCCTGCACGTGTTCCTGGGCGATCACCCGTTGCGCCTCACGCAACTGCACATAGAGTACCCACGCCAGGATACCGGCCACCAGCATGACGATCACCGTATAGGCAATAGTCAGTTTGGTGCTGAGGCGCAGGCCCTGCAGCCACAATAGTTTCTGGGGCATCGTTGTTGCCATCTATGAGGAACTCCTGATACCCAGACTGGCCCGATAGATGTCCCGTTGCAACTCGCGGCCAACCTCATCGGTAATGGCCTGCCAGCCATCATAGATCCGCTGCATCGTCTGTTCACGGCTCATCCTGCCAGTCAAGAAATCGGCCAGCGCCGCATCGAGTACGACCGCCTGATAGCGCTGATTCTGGAGAATGCGCAGATCGAGTACCACGTTGGGGCTGTTCAGGCTCACGCTGATGGCGCCAAGGTACCTACTGGCTGCTATCTCACTCATACCGGCCCTAAGCCAGAGGTCACGTTCCATAAATTGGGAGGTGCGATAGGGATTGAATCCCGTTTTGCCGATGGTGACATCGACGTTGGATTGGGCCGGCTGGCTCACATACGAAAGAAACGCATACCCAACGTCTTTCTGGTGTGCGTCGATGGTGCTGTTGATAGCACCTGCCCAGCCACCGAAGGCCGCATAGGGGGCATGGTTCACGCCTTCAATCGCATAGGGGCAGCGGATCTTATCACAGTCTATCAGGGTGCCGGTGTCACGGTCGAGTACCCGCGGTGATCCAGGCAGAATTACCGCGCCAACCTGATCCACCACCTGCGACGTTTCCGACTCAATCGCCAGCGTGCCAATATCGCCCCAATCCAGGGTAAGCGCACAGCGGCCCTCAACAAACATCGTGCGCGTTTCGGGCAATCCGAGTTGCAATTCGTCGGGCGGCCCGTACGCCGTCGTTTGCGCGAAGATGTCCAGGACAGCAGCAAAGGCTTCGTTGTTGACCAGTGGTTCCATCGTCCGGGTATCGAAGAACGCCCCCTGCTGCGTGCCCTCGGTCTGAAGAAAGGCGCTGGCCACCGACCAGACCATGTAATAGGCCTGAGTGGATGGTTTTTTCGCGATGCATGAGCCAGAATCAGGAGTATTATCGCCGTTCAAATCGGTTCCGTGGAAGTGCCTGGCAATACTGATATACTCATCCCAGGTTCTGGGCGGGTCAAACCCGGCACGGTCGAGCAGGTCGGTGCGATAGTAGACCATCTGGAAATCGCCATCCAGCGGGATGGCATAGATGCGATCCTGGTAGACGGCACTGAAATCGCGGAAAAAAGGGACAATATCATCCCACTGGAGTGCCGCATCCGCCTGAATGCGCGGAGTCAGGTCTTCAAGATACTGCTGGCTGGCATAATCGACCATCCATTGCGGAGCAAAGACAAAGACATCATACTGCTTTGTCTCGTGTTGCACATCCGTCAGGATAGTCTCGTACAGTTCCGCAAAGGGGACGGTGCGTATCGTGACCTCAGCACCGGTACGGTGCGCAAATTCCTGCGCACGCCGTTGGAGTGGCTCGGCAATCTGTGGTCCTGTGAGGGTTAATACGGTTATAGACGTGCCGGTGAACGATCCTGATGTTGACGTAGGGATGGGGAGAGTGAAGGTCACCGCAGGATCGGTTGGGGCTGCAGCCTGCGGTATCGGGGTAGGGATGCTTGCGAAGCACCCTGCCAGGAAAAACGACAGAACGATCCATAAGCCTCGAGCCAGTATCCGCCGGTTCCATGGCACTCTCATGGTGCAGGCTATCCCTTCCTGTTACAGTGTCCTGGTTTCGTAGGTTCTACGGCAATGCCGCAGCAGGCAGACCACCCGGTGCTAGAGAATGAACTCGCGTATATCCTGGCGGCAGCCTCCGTCGTCCAATAACGTCCCGCAAAATGATGTGTGAATACGCAGCGAACATCCTTCTGACCAATCCAAGATTTAGGATGGCGGATTTTCGTGCATACTATATCACTCTTTCATCGACGTTACAAGCAGTACCTGTTCCCATCTGCACCCTGGGAGCGCGGGCATCTCGCCGCCCTGGGAGCGCGGGCGTCCCGCCGACCTGGGAGGGAGGGCGTCTCGCCGCCCTGGGAGCGCGGGCGTCCCGCCGACCTGGGAGGGAGGGCGAGACGCCCTCTCCGCCTGGGAGCGCGGGCGTCTCGCCCTCTCCGCCTGGGAGCGCGGGCGTCTCGCCCGCCATAGTTGTGAAGCACCGGCGTGCAGGCTTGAGTCTGGCAGCACTTCGTCCAGGCTCAAGCCTGGACGCCAGGTTCACAATTGAAATAGATTGCTATATACATGCAGATCTTGATCACATTGACAACACGCTGGGGCTTCGTTCAGAGGGGCACATGTGGCTGTCGAGCGGTTCAACCCGGCTCTGATGTCCTGGTCAACCATAAAGGTTTGTGATGCAGATCACTAAATTGTGGCGCTTATAAAACGAATCCGGGTTCAATGTCTTGTAGGATGGCGCATCTGAGGTTGTGTGACTTCCCAACGAGTGATTCTCATTGTGGAGCACAGTCAGAATCAACTGACAAAAGGTTAAAAAATCTTTATAATATAGACCTATATATTTATCTAAAAAAGATTTATTTCATGGTATTATAGGCTGAACACAATAGTAGCCAGCTTGTCTTTACTCATGGCCCAGGAGGAACGCGGTGGTATCTTCAGATAGCCTTTTTGCCGGAGTTTACCCTGAGCGTAGTCGAAGGAACGTCTGGTTTGAGCGATCGCACACATCTTGTTATGT
>CALANA010000210.1 GCA_937925925.1 uncultured Chloroflexales bacterium
CCCCCGCCGAGACGTAGTCTCGGTGGAGGACGAATGGCACGACCATGCGGAATGTTCACGTCAAAACGGTATAATATTATACCAATCTGGCTTTGACTTTCCGCATCCTGTGGTCAGGCTGACGCTTGCACCTACGCCAACGCGCCTGCCCCTGGAACGAACTGTTGCGGGGTGGAGAGGCGTTGCATGCAACGTCCATCCGCCCCCATTCACGAGTGCAGGTTTTTTAATTATATCGCGTTGGGATCAGGCAAAACGTCCCTGCCATCCCCCCGGCCCTCTCGCTGGGGGAGCGTCCTGGTGCCGAAAAATCGAGCGTTGCGCAAAAAAACCTGCACGTGAGAACCTGCGGGGGGTCGTCCTGATGCCGAAAAATCGAGCGTTGCGCAAAAAAACCTGCACGTGAGAGTTCCGCCCTCCGTCCCCCCGCCGGGAAGGGACTGGGGGGACGCCCACCCGACGCCCTCCGCCCCGCCCCGGCCCCCTTGCGGGGGGGTGTGGGGGGGCCTCCCCCTGTGGGAGGGGTGCGGGGGGGGGCGTCGCCTCCCATACCCCCACATCCGCCCCAACCGCGGAAGGTTCACATCGAAACGGTAGTACAAAGTAAAACCACATTCTGTCTATTTCAAGCACGGGCCAGTCCCAACACACTGGCGTTGGAACCAGCCTGTCCGCTGGCGACACCCGGTGCATACCAGTCTGACAACCCGGCTTAAACGGCGGATGAACAATCAGCGACGAGAGATGAGCGTTTCGTTATCTGGATCGGCCTGCAATGCCGCCAGCGCATGATCGAAAGCCGCAATCGTCGTTGTCACATCAGCATCAGTGTGGACTGCCGACACAAAGCCGCTCCGCCCGCGCATCAAGTCCACACCAGCATTCAGCAGCGCCAGGCGCAACGGGCCAAGCAGACGACGATCCCCACCGCGCTTCAGTTCATCCAGCGGTACCTGGTGAGGCACCTCGCCAGGCGTGATGGGCATACTGGCATTGACCAGAATATGAAAAATCGACGCATCGCCATACACCGTCCAGCCCTGCATCCGCCGTGCAGCCAGCACCTCATTCATACCGGCAATGAGTGCCTGACAGCGTTGTGTTGCCAGCGCACATGGTTCACCCGTCGCCACCTGCTCAAGCATTGCACAACCGGCAGCAGCCGAGAGCGGGTTGGCATTATAGGTACCATAGTGCCGGATCTTTTGCCGGGCGTTCCAATCGGCATCACCGAAGGCCAGATGCCGTAGCACATCAGCCCGTCCGGCGACCGCGCCGCCGGGTAAACCACCTGCCAGCACCTTCGCCAGACAGGTCAGATCGGCAATCACCCCGGCCCGCTGCTGCACCCCGCCCGGCGCAACCCGGAAGCCAGTCACCACCTCGTCGCAGATCAACAGCACGCCATAGGTGCGGGTCATGGCTCGCAGTTCTTGCACAAACCTGTCAGACAGCGGTATGCCGCCGTAGGAAGCCCCGGAAGGCTCCAGGATGACAGCCGCAATATCCGTATGATCTGCCAGCGTTTGCGCAATACAATCCAGATCGGTGGGCAGGGTCAACAGGTGTTGCTGCCACGCATCAGGGATACCAATCCGTGGATCTTCGCTATCTGCACCGGGCATAATCAGATCGTGCCAGCCATGAAAATGGCCCGCAAAGCGGATGATGCGGGAACGACCGGTAAAAGCGCGCGCCAGCCGCAGCGCCAGCAGCGTGGCCTCCGTGCCAGAAGAAGTAAAGCGTACCAGTTCCGCGCCAGCCACCAGGTGCTGTACCAGGCGGCCCCAGCGCAATTCCAACCGGTGGCAGCCACCATAATGCGTACCGCAGGCCATCTGTTGCTGCACAGCGGTGACAATCGCCGGATGGCTATGCCCCAGCAGCAACGCACCATGACCGCTCCAGAAATCTATCAGTTGATTGTCATCTACATCCCACTTATATACTCCCTGGCTACGTTCAATATAGAGAGGGAACGGTAACGCATAGCGGGCATCATGGGTGACACCGCTGGGAAAACACGTTGTGGCCTGTTGGTGCAATGCTGCCGAGCGACGAAACCGTTGACGATAGGTTTGTTCAATAGACATAGGTCAACTCTGGGGTTTCAGCTATGGTTACATACCGAGATCAAGCCGGCGGATGAGCGCCGTTGGGAGATCGACCAGGTGCATCTGGTGTTGTGTCTGGGCAATATCATACTCAACCCGCTGAAAGCACACCGTGCCGACGAGCGTGTCCACTATCATATACGCTGCGCGCGGGTCTTGATCACGGGGTTGACCGACACTGCCTGGATTGAGAAAATAGCGATCAGCGTCACGCAGGCGTAATACATCGCCATGATTGGGAATAAAGCGTTCACAGCGTCCGTCAGGGCTGAGACAAAAGCCCATCTGGACGTGTGAATGACCAATCAGGCAGACCTGGGTATGAAACAGAGGAAAATTGGCTAACGCCTGCGTGGGGGTCAACAGGTATTCCCAGACAGGCTCACGCGGACTGGCATGCACAATCGTAAATTGATGGTCAATCTGTTGCAAAGGCGGCAACTCTTCTAACCAGGCTCGATGCGCAGCAGTCAGTTGCTTCCCATTCCAGATATTCGCCTTGCGGGCATCGGGGTTAAAATCGTTCAGGTCAATTTTACCCAGGCATGCCAGGTCATGATTGCCACTGATCGCCACGTTAGCATGCTGCATCATCGCTGCAATACATTGATTGGGCGCGGGGCCATAGCCAATGGTATCCCCAAGACACCAGAGCGCATCATACCTACCAGCAGCCGCCAGAACGGTCTCGAGTGCCGTAATGTTTGAGTGAATATCAGAGACGACAACTATACGCATAATCGTATGCCTTTAATTCTCAATAGATCACGTTCCAGCCTGTGCCAGTCTGCGTCACGGCATATCCAGAGCCAAGACAGGACTCAGCTATTATAACACCCACATTGACGCGCATAATGTCAGGAGCCTATAATAGACCACTCGCCGTGTGACCAGTGCTAATGTAGGAGTTATAGAGATTGCTATGGTTGAACCATCAGGACATTGTCCGCATCTCGGTCTAAAGCAAAATCGTGCCATTCGCTTTGCGACCCCAACACCTGAGCATCGCTGTTATGTCACGGGTGATGCGCAAGACATCCCTGTCGATCAGGCCAGCTATTGTCTTTCACCGGGACACGTTAATTGTCCATTATACATGGGTTTGCCGCCGCCTTCAACGGCGATGCCCTTGCCCCCGATCCAGACCCCGGCGTATAGCGGATTGCGCGGCTGGCTGTGGGGGCTATCTCTCCGTGACCGCATCATTTATGGGATGCTGCTGGCTCTGCTGCTGATTATTATCAGCATGTACATCACTGTAGGCATCCAACTGTTGCTTACGGGCGATCACACAACCAATAGACAATCTATCCCTCTCGGCAATGATACGGCCACAGCCACGCTTGCCGTGGCAACCGATATACCGACACCGACGTCAACGCCAACGCTCACCCGTACCCCCACGCCCAGCGTCACAGCGACCCGTATACGAATGCCCACAGTGACCAGAACGCCCAGCAACACACCCACGGCAACCTTTGTGCCAGCACCGATCATTGTGCCCACATCCCCGCCGATAGTGCCGACACTCCCGCCGATAGTGCCGACATTCACGCCAGTGTTGCCCACGCCGGGCGATCCTGACCTGCCCACGCCGGGCGATCCTGACCTGCCCACGCCGGGCGATCCTGACCTACCGACGCCGGGCGATCCTGACCTGCCCACGCCGGGCGATCCTGACCTGCCCACGCCGGGCGATCCCGACCCACCACCCACCGAGCCGGTAGACCCGATCATCCCTACCCCGGACGATCCCTCCCAACCACCAGAACCACCAGCCCCACCCGATCCGGATGCATCACCAATCTTGCCAACCGAGCCGATCGCCACCATCATCCCCCGCCCCACCATCGAGCGCCCAACTCGCTCATTGCCGGATGACGAACCGTAATAGGGTACATACAACAAAGACCTGTCAGGAATTTTGCACCCTGACAGGTCTTTATTCTGGACGTAGCGCTAAATCTGATCCAGATAATCCTTCAGTAATTTACCCAGGCGTGGATGGCGCAGCTTACGCAAGGCCTTGACCTCAATTTGCCGCACCCGCTCACGCGTGACACCAAACGCCTTGCCAACCTCTTCCAACGTGCGTGGTTGACCATCCGAGAGGCCATAGCGTAACTCCAGCACCCGGCGTTCACGTTCGGTCAACTGATCAAGCGCAGCCGCAATCTGGGCACGTAGCATACCGCTGGCTGCCGCATCATCAGCATCGAGCGCATGCGGGTCAGGAATAAAATCCGCCAGGGTACTATCGGCTTCCTCACCGACTGGTGTTGCCAGCGACACCGGATCTTGTGCGGTGCGGCGCAGTTCACGCAGTTTTTCTTCGTTCATCTGCAGCTCTTCTGCCAGTTCGTGGTCAGATGGATCACGGCCTAACTTCTGGGTCAACTGACGGCGAGCAGCCTGAATGCGATTCAGCGTTTCGCCCAGATGGACAGGCAACCGCACCAGCCGTGATTGATCGGCCAGCGCCCGGCTGAGTGCCTGCTTGATCCACCATGTGGCATACGTACTAAACTTATACCCCTTTTCTACATCAAATTTCTCAATAGCACGCAACAATCCCAGGCTACCCTCCTGGATCAAGTCGAGCAAAGGCAAACCACGATCTCGGTAGCGTTTGGCAATACTGACCACCAGGCGCAAATTGGCGGCTGCCATTTGTTGCCGCGCATGATCGCCAGCCATTATCTGTGAGCGTAACTGTGGCCGCTCCGGGCTGCCAGGTGGCAACTCGGCCAGGCGTTGTGCTGCTTCTTGTCCAGCCGTTATCATCCGCGCCAGCTTTTGCTCTTGCTCAGTCGTCAACAGTGGCACCTGACCAATCTCGCGCAAATACAGTCGCACACTATCACTGAGCAGGGTATCCGAAAGCTCTTCATCGAGATCGGCATCGGCACTGGGCAACACTTCTTCTTCGGACAGATCATCGACAGCGTCACGCACAGGAATACCAGCTTCTGCCAGCGTCGCATAGATAGCATCTGCTACCGTGTCAGACGCTTCCTCCCGCGTCGGCACTAATTGCAGCAACTCTTCAAGCGTAACATACCCGCGATTTCGTCCCTGGGCCAGCAGTGCTGCTAATTCCGGGGGCGATGCCGTCGCTGATGTATGCAATCCATTGGGTGGAGTCTGAGCCATACAATTTCCTTGGTGCAACGAGGGTTACCAATGAAGGGAGACACCTCGAATAAAGTCAAGCCCATGGGTTACGTTCTTGAGTTCTATCTTTTCAGACCCTCCAGGTACCATATTGTAGCATAAGTGATTACCTTCTGCGCAGAACCTGATATTTTTCTTATTTTCAAGTCACACCGTTGCTGTAGCAGCACACCTTGGGCCGCATGAGTAATACCGTTTCGACATAACCCTTCCACACGTTCATGCCATTCGTACTCGAACGAGCCAGCGGCGTGGTGGGGGCCTGTGGCCACAGGCCCCCGCCCCTCACACACCCCCGCAGGGGGCCGGGGTAGCGGCGTAGCGGCGTTGCATGCAACGCCGCTACCCGAAATCTTCTTTCTGGTGCGGGGGCCTGCGACTCCCGCACCTCCACCGAGACGAAGTCTCGGTGTCGTACCAGGAACAGACTAAAACAATGATGTATGCTAGATTTAAACATACCAGACATATACGGAAGCATGTATCGTTTCAGGTCGTCCTCACACAGGCGATATGTAACAGGTAACCGTTCAGGTGGGTTGGTTTGGAGGGGCAGTGCCCCTCCAGGAGGTTCTAAGGGTTTCGCGAGGGCCGCAGGCCGCCGCACCCCCCCCTGGCGAACGTTCCCCTGAACGGTTATACCGTTTCGACGTGACCCTTCCGCATGGTCGTGCCATTCGTCCGCCAACGAGACTGCGTCGC
>CALANA010000211.1 GCA_937925925.1 uncultured Chloroflexales bacterium
TGCGGCCCCCGCACCCCCGCCGGCGAACGTTCCCCTGAACGGTTACTAGTATGCGCTAGCTAGAGTAATTCTCCATCCGTTATGAAGACCGGCGTCCCGGCTTCAGCCGGAGCGGAGCGCGACCCGGTTGAAGCCGGGACTGCCGCTGTAGCATGGCAATAGGCTTGCTATCTATGAGATGTAGGACGTACGCGGTGGTATGGTCAGTTCGCCTTTTCGCCGTCGGCAGAGCGGTGTTCACGCGACCGTGTACGTCCTGAGATTGTCTATAACCCTTCAAGTAGGGTGATGTGGAAGGGTATTGGCCCTCCAGTCGTTTCTTGTTCGCCCGGTTGTGGTGGCCTTGCCGCTACAACCAGACGAGAAGGAAGGTTGCGCAGATCCCTACAATCCCCGTTGATGAACGTTCGCTAATTCCACGATCCCAGGCCGCTCCACTCGTTGGAGCTACCGCCTGTGCCTGGACGGGGCAGTAACACCATCTCCGCTTGTAAAGCCTGGATAATCTCCCGGATACGGGTTGCCATATCCGTCTCCAACCAGTGCTGCTTCTGTTCATTGGGAACCTGTAGCCGATGTGCAAGCTGATAGGTCATTGCGATCAGATCGTCGGATAAGCCTTCGGCTTGATTCTGAAAACCAGTCGCTGCCGTAACCGACTGCCAGTATTGATCATACGTTGTGCGCAACTCCTGTGCAATAGACGTAATGCCAGGATTAGTCTCTTCGGGGAGCATCGCCACCGAAGCAACAATATAGGGCATACGCTGCAAAGCATATTGTACACGGAAGCGGCGTTGTCCAACCGTCGTAAGATAATAACGCCCATCATCCAGGCGTACATGTTTGGTAATCTGTGCAATTGTCCCTATGTCGTGCGGCAAGACATTTTGACCAACCTCTTCGCCATCACGAATCAGTACCACGCCAAACGGCGTCTGCTGCTCCAGACAGCGGCTGATCATGAGTCGATACCGTTCCTCAAAGATATGCAAGGTGAGGGACGCACCTGGAAACAGCACCGTATTCAGCGGAAAAAGGGGCAATTTCTGAGTCATACTTACTCGCTATGCCAGGTACACGTCCACACGACCGCAGCGCTTAAACCAAGATGCAAGTCGACCACCAGCTCCAGCTCGGTATTGGCGAAGAGTTGGCGTGCCAGATGCTGATCAAAATCTACCACCATTCCCTCCAACATCAACAACAAGTTACCAATGCGTAATTCAAGCAATTCGGGGCGTAATTCGACCCCGCTGGCCCCCACTGCGGCGAGAATGGCACCCCAGTCGACATGTCCATTCAGGCACGAACGGCGCACTGTCATCGAACGAGCGACGGCGTTGGCAACTTGCCGCGCACTGGTTTCGTTGGCCGCACCCCGCACCACCACCTGAAGAATCTTGCCATTGCCGGCGGCATCGCGCACAATCTGCTGGGCCAGATCGGCTGTCAAGGCATCAAGTGCTTCTTGCCAGGCACCATATTCCCAGGAACTGGCATCGACGATAGGTGGCCCCTCTGTGGCTCCGTTTGCCAGCAGTAACACGGTATCGTTCGGCGCTGTATCGCCATCAATCGTGAGGCGGCTAAAGGAACTGGCAACACTTTGCTGGAGGGAACGACTGAGTAGACGTTGATCAATCGCCAGATCGGTGGTCATTAAACACAACAGTGTCGAGAGTTGGGGATGCACCATACGGGTACCCTTGGCCATACCTGACAGCATCACCCGATGTCCATTGCGCAACTGAATACGAAAGGAACGCTCTTTGGGCCGCGTATCAGTTGTCAGAATTGCCAGCGCCGCTCGCCGCCCGCCGCCGCTATCCAGTTCTGAAACCGCACGTTTGATCCCTTCGGAGAGCTTATCCATAGGCAGGGGGACACCGATAATCCCGGTTGACATCAGTAACACACTATCGCGGGGGACTTCCAGTTCATCGGCAACAATCTTGGCACACTCCACAGCATTCGCCAGACCTGGCTGACCGGTACCTGCATTGGCATGGCCAGCGTTAATCAACACCGCCCGAATGTTATTACGATTTCGTGCCAGAATAGCCTGGTTAAAAAATACCGATGCACCAATAGTAGCGCTGGTTGTAAACATGGCTGCTGCATGACAGGATGCTTGCGAATAAACCAGTGCCAGGTCGCGGGCTTTGCGTACTTCTTTCAGGCCACATGAAATGCCGGTAGAACGATAGCCATTCGGGCTGGAAATGTGGCCGTCTTCAAAAATGGTGTAACTCATAATAACGAACAGCAGCTAAACGATGGCGAATCACAATCGAGAACAAACACGCAATGATGTATTGTACCCATTACCACACACGGCAAATCAACCCCTTCAGGTACTCACCTTCGGGAAAAGAGAGCAATACCGGATGATCCGGTGCTTGCGTCAAGCGCTCCAGAATCTGAACATCGCGCCGGGCGTCAATGCCAGCGCCAAACACGACCTTCTGAAAAAGCTCGGCTGGCACGCGCCCGGAACAACTAAAGGTTGCCAACACGCCGCCGGGTGACAACAGTTGCATCGCCAGCATGTTAATATCCTTGTAACCACGCAATGCACGCTCAACCTGCACCTGTTTGTGGGCAAACTTGGGTGGATCAAGGATAATCACCTCAAACAGCCGGCCCTCTGCACGATATTGACGCAACAGCTTGAACACGTCACCAGCTACCAGTTCAATGGGTATGTTTATGTTGTTCACGATCCAATGTTCCTGCGCCTGCGCTAGCGCAGTGGTGCTACTATCAATCAGCGTCACCCGTCGGGCACCAGCTTGAGCCGCATGCACAGCGAACCCACCACTATAGCAAAAGCAATCTAATACGTCTCGGTCAACACAATAGGCCGCCACCCTGGCCCGGTTCGCGGCTTGATCGAGGTAAAAGCCGGTCTTCTGGCCCATACAGACGTTTACCATAAACTGCAGATCGGGTCGTGGTGTCGAGCAGTGCCTGAAACCAGGCTCGCGCAGAGTAATGAGCGGAGGGATTTCGCCCTGGCGCAGTCCCTCCGCGATAGGCAATGCTTCTTGCTCACATGTTTCGGTATCACTACGCTCGTAAATACCGTGCGCCCCGGTCAAATCGTGGAGAAGATCGATAATGTGATCGGCACGAACTGCCATTCCCTGAGTTAAAAGCTGGATCACCAGATATGCACCATAACGATCAACAATCAATCCTGGAAGGCTATCAGATTCAGCATAAACAAGACGACAGGCATTGCTTGCGGCTGTCTCTGTCTCTGCAATCGACCTCGCTTCAGGCAACCGCGCACGGCCAGCTATGGCTCGTTCCAGACGGTGACGTAGTAACCCCACATCAAGGGCTTCATCGGCATTCCAGGTAAACAGCCGCACTTTGATCTGTGAGACACTGCTCCACATCCCACGGGCCAGCCAGGCACCGGTGGTAGCATAGACATCCACGACATCACCTTGACCGGGTGAGCCATCGACCGTCGCAATGGCCCCGGAAAAAATCCAGGGATGATAGTGTTGCACCGGACGTTCGCGACCGGGACGGAGCGTGATCGTGTTCATCGACGTTCATAAACCATCTTATATAAAAGTATGCTTCCCACTGTAACATAGCGTGGTGCTACGGTCAAGCATTTTATTGATCGTGCCCTGCGCAGTGCTGAGCTATCACGCCTTCCCACCTGCACAAAGCTGCAGATCCCCATTCCTAGACATGCCGAAGGTCAGGATCGTTCCCAGTATGGTGGCAAGCCGGAGTTGATTGTCGATTGTATATGCCCGTTGATTGAGACTGTTTCGACGTGACCCTTCCGCATGTGCGTGCCATGCGTCCTCCCACGAGCCGGCGTCGCGGCGAGGGTATGGGGCTTTCACGTGTGGGTTTTTTTGCGCAACGCTCGGTTTTGCGGCATCAGGACGCCCCCCAGCGGAGAGGATGGTAGGGGTGTTTTGCCGCATCCCAACGCGATATAATTAAAAAACCTGCACGTGTGAACTCCTCCTCTGCAAGAGGGTAATGGGGGGGAACGACCGCGCCATTCATATTCATGACAAGCACATGCGGAGGGTTTACGTCGAAACGGTATGACATGCGGTACACAGTGAGTCATCCACTGACCGGTTTTGTCTGCGGCAGCGTGGAAGCGTTGGAACGTTCTAACCCTGGAAAGTATCGCCCTGCCACAATCGAGGTCAAAAAAAGTAGCACAATAGAGCGTGGTATAATGATGTCAATCCTTGTACGGTTCGCTCACACGGTAGAGCATAATGCTAACTAGCTGGTGGGCCGTTGTCAAAACGTCGTATCTAATGTCTTCCCCCGGTACGATACCTGAATGCTGGCTTTCTATTTGACATACGGAGATCAATATGCCTGATCAACAGGCCCCGGATGCGGCCATGTCCCGCAGAGGTAAGAATGAAGCCTGGAACAGTGATTCCAATCTGCACATCTTTGGCATTCGTCACCATGGCCCCGGATCGGCCAGCTCCTTGCGACAGGCGCTGGCAGCGTTGCGCCCCGACATCATCCTGGTCGAGGGGCCACCTGACGCCGAGCCAATTCTGCCGCTACTCACTCATGGGCAGATGCAGCCCCCGGTTGCGCTGCTGCTCTATGTGCCGGACGATCCACGGCGGGCGGTATTTTATCCCTTTGCCATCTTTTCCCCAGAGTGGCAGGCGATCCACTATGCGCTGACGAACGCGATACCGGTGCGCTTCATGGATCTGCCACAGGCGCACCAGCTTGCCATCCCTGCGACGCTAGAAGAGGATAACGCCGCAGCGTGCAGCCCGTCTGCGGCAGACATTGATGCAACCGCAGCGCTGTCCCCAGCCGAACCGACTCCCGACCCCGACCCTCCCGACCCTGTGGACACTCTGTCAGCACATCCACGCAGCGATCCGCTTGCATTTCTGGCCCAGGCGGCTGGCTATAGCGACGGCGAACGCTGGTGGGAGCAGATGGTAGAGCAGCGCCGCGATGCCCGCGACCTGTTCGCCGCAATCCTGGAAGCCATGAGTGCGGTGCGGGCCGAAATGCCGCCGCCCGCCGATCCAGTAGAGGCCCGACGTGAAGGGCAGCGTGAAGCCTTTATGCGCAAGACCATCCGTCAGGCCACACACGAAGGCTTCCAGCGCATCGCCGTCGTGTGTGGCGCGTGGCATGCGCCGGCATTGGCGACTATGCCGGCCGCAAAAGCGGATGATGCACAGCTTAAAGGATTACCGCGTACGAAAGTCCAGGCCACCTGGGTACCCTGGACATATGACCGGCTGGCCTACCGCAGCGGCTATGGGGCAGGGATCGAATCGCCCGGTTGGTACCATCATCTGTTCACCTGTGCCGGTGCCGGCCACACCGCAACCGAGGTGGCCGTGCGCTGGATGACGCGAGTGGCTCACTTATTGCGCGCCGCCGACCTGGACGCCTCCTCGGCGCATGTGATTGAAGCAGTACGCCTGACTGAGGCGCTGGCCGCTATGCGCGACCAGCCGCGGCCAGGATTGACCGAGATGAATGAGGCCGCCCGGTCGATCTTCTGTTTCGATAGTGACCTGCCTATGCGCCTGATCCACGAGCAGTTGATCGTCAGCAACACCCTGGGCACGGTGCCCGATGAAACGCCGATGGTACCGCTCCAGCAGGATCTGCAGCGGCTGCAAAAACGCCTACGGTTAGCTCCAGAAGCCACCTGGCGCGATCTTGACCTGGATCTGCGCAAACCCACTGACCTGGAACGTAGTCATCTGTTGCATCGGCTCAACCTGCTTGGCATTCCCTGGGGCGAAATCCAACGCGCCAATGTGGGTAAAGGCACCTTTCATGAACTCTGGCGCATCCAGTGGCAACCAGAACTGGCGATCAAGCTGATCGAAGCCAGCATGTGGGGCAACACGGTCGAACAGGCTGCGGCCAATTGTGCCCGCGCCGCGGCTGATAGCGCCACTGCCTTGCCCCCACTGACAAACCTGATCGACCAGGCGCTGCTCTCTAACCTGACTGCGGCCATCCCCCACATTACGCAGCGTCTGGCGGAACAGGCCGCACTGACCAGTGATGTGGTGCAGATGATGGAAGCACTACCAAGTCTGGCAAATGTCCTGCGCTATGGCGACGTGCGCCAGACCGACGCCGGTGCCGTCGCGCATGTGGTTGATGGCCTGGTGACACGCATCTGCATCGGATTGCCGGGTGCCTGTTCTGCGCTGAATGACGAGGCCGCCGCCGCGATGTTTAAGCACCTGGTCAATGCACATAGCGTGATCACGCTGCTGCAAAATACAGAACACCTGGACGCCTGGCAGCGTGTGTTGCAACAGATGGCCGATCAGGAACAGTTGCACGGGTTGCTGGCCGGGCGTTGTGTCCGACTGTTGTTCGACCAGCGCGTCTTCGACAGCGCTGAGGTAGCGCGGCGTATGGGCCTGTCGCTTGCTACAGCGGTGTCTCCCGACTATGCTGCGGCCTGGATCGAAGGCTTGCTCGTGGGTAGCGGCACGCTGCTGGTGCATGACCACACCCTCTGGCAGGTGATTGACGATTGGGTAACAAACCTGTCTGGTGAAGTTTTCCCACAGCTATTGCCGTTGCTGCGACGCACTTTTGCCACGTTTGAAGCCGCAGAGCGCCGCAACCTGGGCGAGCGCGTGCGTTTAGCGCAGAAGCGCACTATCGCTAACATAGACGAAACGACAACCGGCTTTGATCTAACGCGGGCCGAGGCGGTATTGCCGCTGGTCGCGCAGCTTCTGGGGGTGCGAGAGAAGCGCGAGGCGTGAGGCGCTTCGAAGCGTTGAAGCGTTGAAGCGTTGAAGCGTTGAAGCGTTGAAGCGTTGAAGCGTTGAAGCGTTGAAGCGTTCAAGTGGTGGAGCGGCAAAGCGGCGCGATGAAGGCTCTTTTTTTTAACACAAAGGCGCAAAAGCGCATGTAGGTGACAGAGTACAGGGATCCGAGCCAACCAGCCTGTCACCTGTCACCTGTCACCTGTCACCT
>CALANA010000212.1 GCA_937925925.1 uncultured Chloroflexales bacterium
TGAACTGCCGCTCTTTCCGTCGGCCTGCCAACCGTTTGTCTATCTCGGTCAGGGTTGGTATGAGGTGGAAGGGCGGGATGCCGACATCTGGCGCTGGGCCAGTGCCACCAGTGACATCTGGCTGGTCAACCCCTTTGACACACCGCTGATGGCGCACCTGACGATCGCTATCGACTCGTTTGCCTTTCCGCGTCCGGTGGCGCTGTGGCAGGATGACCAGCGCCTGGCACAGTGGGACGCGGGCGACGTGCCACGGCGGGTGGAGCTGGTGGTCAATCTGCCACCCGGACGGCAGCGCTTGCAACTGCGGGCCGAGCCGTGGTTGGAGCAGTCTGCCACCAGCGAGCGCTGGCTGACGATACCGGTGCGGCAGATTGGGATAGAACGTGTCGCTACACCAGCAATACCCGAATGAAAGAATGATACGGAGCGGTGCAAGAGCGAATGAGTAACCAGATCAAGATGCGAACGGGTCAACGTACCCACGGGTTCACGTTCCGCACGCACCTGCTCGCCCTGTTCGGCTATCTGCTGCTGAGCATCGCGCTGACCTGGCCGCTGACACGCTACTGGGCGACGGCCTATGTGGGCAACTTTGAGGAAGCCACACGCAATAGCTGGAATATGTGGTGGGTACGCCACGCCCTCGCGCACGGCCAGAATCCGTTCTGGACGGATATGCTCTATTTCCCAGAGGGACTGCAGTTGTATGTACAGCCGATTACTATCTCGAACACGTTTCTGACCCTGCCAGTGTACGAATTGTTTGGACTGGCGGCGGCGCACAACACGGCCGTGCTGCTGGCGTTTGCACTGACCGGCTATGGTGGCTTTCTGCTGGTACGGGCTTTTGTACCCGGCGTGGCGATTCCCTTCCTGTGCGGAGCCATGCTCACAGCCGCGCCGTTCCACATGGTGCAGTTCGAGATTAACCACCTCAATTTGTTGACGATCCAGTGGCTGCCATTGTACTTTCTGGCGCTGTATGGATTAGAACGGGGTGGGGAGGCGACGAGGCGACGAGGCGACTTCAGGTTACAGGTTACAGGTTACAGCGGACGTTCCTCCCCTCCACGCAGTGTGGGGAGGCCGGGTGGTATTGCTCACTATCACCTGTCACCTATCACCTGTCACCTAAAGACGCATCGTCGCATCCTCGCATCCTCGTTTCTCGCCGTAGCCATGTTCGTGCTGGTGACACTGACGGACTGGTACTGGGCCTTGTTTTGCGGGATTGCGACTGCGGTCTGGTGTAGCCTGCGTCTGGTATGCACACACGAGCGCGGGCCATTGTTCCGGCGCTATCTCCTCTTTGGCGGTGGGGTACTCCTGTGCCTTTCGCCCTTGCTCCTTGGCATCATCCGCTTTCGTGAGCAGGTGCCGACGGTGGATATGAACGCGAGTGTCATGTGGCAGGGGTACATTCGCGGCTTTTCGGGCGACGCGCTGGGGATCTTCTTTCCTACGATCTACCACCCGCTGTGGGGTACTACGGCCCGCGAATGGTTGCAACAGACTGCGCCGAACTACTCGCCGAGCGGATGGTACATTGCGGCCGGATGGGTGCTGCTGGCGTGCGCGGCTGTGGGCATGTGGTACTATGGACGCGCTCATTGGCAGTTGCTGGTCGTAGCAGGGGTTATGTGGGTGTTGTCGCTCGGCCCCTCGTTGCGCGTAGTCGGGGTCGATACGGGCATTCCGCTGCCGTATGTATGGCTGCAACATATCGAGATGTTAAGCACAGCGCGTAAACCGAGCCACTTTGCAATTGTGTCAATTGTGCTGCTGACGATCTTTGCCGGGTTGGGCTTGCAACGACTGACGCAGGTGGTCGCACCGCGCTATCGGTCAGGCTTTCTCCTGGGGGTAGCGGCGCTGGCCGCATTCGAGTTGTGGCCGGCGCTACCGCTGGAGCCACACGTGTTTGAACGCCATCCGGTCTTTGCGCAGATCCGCCAGCGCCCCGGCGTCGTAGCTGATCTGCCGCTGGAGTGGCGCGAGAGTGGGCGGGCGCTCCGTAATCAGTTTGTACACGAGCAACCGCTGGTGGCTGGCTATGTCTCACGCCGCCCGGACTACCCGATCCTGCGCTATCAGCCGTTGCTGCATCAGCTTGGGCATATGCGCTCCTGGCCCGCCGCAGATATTGTGCCCGTATCGTCCGAAACCCTCCAGGCAATGCAGTGCCACACGCCAGTGCGCCATGTAGTGCTACGCAAGGACGCTGAAATCACTGGAAGTAGAGAGTCGCTGCAGGCGACGTTGACCATGCTCAATGGCGGGCCGCTCTTGCCATCCTATGAGGATGTGGTCTATGTGTGGTACGAACTGCCCCTGTTTGACGATCAGTGCCAGCCGTTTGTGTATCTGGGGCAAGGCTGGTACGATGTCGAACAGAACGACGGGTTGATCTGGCGGTGGGCCAGTGCCGACAATGACCTCTGGCTGGTCAACCCGTTCGCCGAACCGATCATCGCCCATATGACCATGACCACCGAGGGCTTTCAGACGGCGCGGGCGGTGGAGGTCTGGCAGGATGATCGGCGCATTGCGGCCTGGGAGGTCGCCCGTGCCCGTCGGCTGTACCAGTGGCTGGTTCACCTCCCACCCGGCACCCACCGGCTCCAGGTGTGGGCGGCAACCGGATGGGATGCGGTGACCGAGCGGGAGGTGAGTATGGCGGTGATGGATTTGAGAATACAGGACTATACTGTGTTGAAGGCCGAAGACTGAAGGCTACACACTATGCAGACAAACCCATCCGAGTTGAGAGAATCACGAATGCATATGCGGCCTCACATAGCTATCAGGCCGATGCGTCTGCTGCCAATTGCTGCTTTGAGCCTTTTCGCCTTGCTGCTCATGTGGCGCTCGATCATTATGGGCGATGTTTTTCTCCCAATGGATACCCTGCTCCATTTGCATCCCTGGCGTTATTCATACGAGCGTGTTGTTGTTAATAATCATCTAAATACTGATCCTATTAAGCAAATTTACCCACGCCGCGTCCTGGCGAATACAATGATCAAGCAGGGAACATGGCCGCTCTGGAACCATACCATGCTCACCGGAACACCCCTGCTAGCCGATGGGCAGTTAGGATTGTTCTATCCTCCCAGCTTGCTGTTTCTGCTTGTCCCGCTTGAACGTGCCTTTGGTATCTATGCCTTCTTGCACCTGATAGTAGCAGGTACTGGCGCGTATGCCTTTGCGCGGCGACTCAAGTTAGGGTACGGCGCAGCAACTCTGGTCGGAACATGCTATATGTTCAACGGCTATCTGCTAACCTGGTTGCACTTTCCGCATCACACGGGCGCAACGGCAATGCTACCCTGGTGTTTCTGGGCGGTGGAGCGTGCCTGGTCGCAGACGACAAATGCTGAACAAGGGAACACTGCGTCTTCGAGCAGCAGTTCAAAATTCACCAGCGGTCGTTACTGGTTACTGACGGGGATAATACTGGCACTCCCTATGTTAAGTCATTTGCAGCTGGCATTTTATATGTATGCTGGGGCTGGCTCTTATCTGTTAGCACGGCTAGTCCAGACACCGTCGTGGTACGGACGTATGCGCTGTATTGCGGGGTTTAGTCTAGCTGTCGTTATCAGCCTGGCGTTGAGTGCCGTGCAATTCCTACCCGCAATCCAACTTGCCCAGCAAGGTCAGCGTGCTGATTTAGGTTTCGAGCCAGGCACTGCGGATGGGCAATTTATAACGCTGCTACGGCTTGTCTTACCAGCACTTGGTGGTTCAGTACGTGCTGATGCCTCTCTCGGCTGGGGACCAACTTTGCTTCAGGCACCAATTCCGTATGCCGGGCTAGTGCCTCTGCTCCTGGCTATGCTGTCACTCATCATTGCACGCCACCCCTTACGGCTCTTTTTCGGTATACTTGCGATTGGCTCTTTTGCATTGGCGGTGAGTAGCCCTTTGCTCCACCTGTTTATGTTGCTGATTCCACCTTATCGGCAGTTTGAAGATCACACGCGCTGGTTTCTCTTGTGGGGTTTTGCGATAGCAGTCCTGGCTGGTATGGGTGTGCAGGCGCTGCTTGATGCACAACGAACGACTCCTGCTCATCTTCAGCGCCTACGCCAGCATACTTCCCGTGCTAGCATACACCAGGGTGCTAGCTGGCTGCTGGTGAGCGGGACGTTGCTTTTTCTGGCTGTCTGGGGTTGGCACCATCTGCAATTGTTTACGCCCCAATCACGCTATGGCGAGTATATAACGCTGATCTATCAGCAATCACTGCACATTCCGCTGTTCATTGGGTTGGCTGGATTGCTGACAGCAGGTCTGTTATGTATTCGTCGCCTGCCACGCTTTGTGTTCTGGGGACTATTGTTGGCACTTGTTGTGTTTGACCTGCTCTGGCACGGTGCCACCTACAATACCAATATGCGGCTGACAACCGTGCAGCCGACAACTGATGTAACACAGGCTCTGGCAGCCTATCCGCCCGAAGCGCGGGGTTTGTCCAGCTTATATCCACCGACACGACAGGTGACATTCCTACAGAACCAGCCAGGGCCTTTTCGCATCCTGGGTGGCGACTATCTTGCGTTGCCGCCAAATCTGGCAATGACATTTGGCTTAGAAGATATTCGTGGCTATCAGTCGCTTTATTCAGAGCGCTATAATCGCCTGGCACGCCTGATTGATAATAAAGATTACCATAGAACCGGCGAAGGTCATATAAGTTTCCGTGCCTATTTTACCTCAGCATATACGCACCGTCGCCTGCTGGATATGTTGAATGTGCAGTATATCCTCTTCGTTCCTGGGAGCGAGAACATTGATCTCTATGCACCGCTAGAACTGGTGCAAGAGGATGACGAAGGCCGGATTTACCGCAATCCTCAGGTATTACCGCGGGCCTGGCTGGTTCACCAGGTGGAAGTCATCACTGATGACAATGCTCAACTTGCAAGACTTGATCGTTCAGATTTTGATCCGGCAATGCTAGCCATTGTCGATCAAGCAATCCCGCCAGTTACGCCGGCATTGACATCCGAAATAACGCCAACCGTTATCTATAGACCTAACGCAGTGCAGGTACAGGCCTATGCGTCTGCTCCTGCCCTACTCGTTCTTGCTGATGCATATAGCGCTGATTGGCACGTAACTGTTGATGGACAACCTGCACCACTCTACCGTGCCAACTATGCTTTGCGGGGGGTCTGGATTCCTGCTGGTGATCATACGATTGTGTTCACGTACCGTCCAGTGGCATTATTGGCTGGCGGTGTCGTAAGTTTGACAGCGCTGCTAATACTGGTTGGGTATCACCTCTGGTGCTGGTATAGGGCCATCAATGATATATACAGAATAAAACATGACTGAACTTGAGGCAAAAATCGACCCCTGGTTGCGGCATATGACCTGGCGGCGGGATTACGAGCGCTGGCGCGAGCGACGTATCAACCAGGAGCAGTATCAAGATGAACGATTAGCTCAACTGGTGCGTGTGGCGCATCTTCCGGGCTTGCAGTTGCTTGACCTGGGGGCGGGGATGGGCGGCTTTGCAGTGGCGGCGGCGTTGCAGGGGGCGCAGGTGGTGGCCTGTGACTATAATCCGGCTTACTGCGAGATTATCGCGCTACGGGCGGCCCGCCATCATCTGGCGTTCCCGATCTATAATGTTGCCGGCGAAGCGTTGCCATTCCAGGCGCAGTGTTTTGATGTGGTGGTGAGTTGGGACGTGATTGAGCATGTGCGTTCGCCGATGCAGATGCTGGCCGAGATTGCCCGCGTGCTACGTCCGGGCGGCTATGCGCTACTGACGGCGATCAACCGGCGGGCCTGGGTCGATCCGCACTATCATCTGCCGGGCATCAACTGGCTGCCGCGCCCGTGGGCCGAACGCTTGATTGAGCGTCAGGGCCGCAGCAAGCAACACACGGGATTCCAGGATATGCAGCGCTTGAGCGAGATGCACTATTTTCATTATCAGCAGTTTGTGGCTCTGGCCGCGCAGTATGGCTTCAAAACCTATGACCTGCGCGAGGCGTTGTTGTGTGAGGGACGCCTACCGAGTGCCCGCCGTAGTCGGCGCATAGCCCGGAGGCTGTTGCGCACGATAGGTCTGGAACATCTGGCCTATCGTCTGCAGCGCCGCTGGTATATGGGTATGTTTGAACTGGCGCTTTATAAACCTTGAAGGGAACAGGGGACAGGGGACAGGGGACCGGGGACAGGGGACAGGGGATAGGGGACAGCTTTCGCGTGTAGACTTTTTGGCCGGATCGTATCCCAATGGGCTAAGGGCAACCCCCGTGGTTGTCCCAGTCGCACCCGTTGGCACATCAGGACGCCGCAGGGCAGGCACAAGGGCCTGCCCCTACCCGAAAAAATCTACACCTGAAAGATACCGCTGGTTTCTTCTGCATGAGCGCCCTGCTATCAGGGGGATAGGTTCTGCTGTAACCTGTAACCTGTAACCTGTAACCTGTAACCTACCACCGCTTGCACATCGTGAACAATAACGAACATCAACATGAACGGGGAGAGCCGGCTGCCGCCGCGCTCGTCGTGCCGCCTATACCCCGTGGCCCATCGCTGGCCGCGCAGGTGTCGCTGGCCGTGCTGTGGAACACGCTGTTCGTGCCCCTGCGCATGCTGGCCGAGGTGCTGGCTACGCTGGTCAAGCTCAATCTGCTGTCACCGGCCCACTATGGCCTGCTGGCGCTGGTGAGCGGGGCCAACAACGGCCTGGGCACGCTGGTTGACCTGGGCACGGCGCGGGCATTGCCCAAATATATACCCGAAACGCAGCATAGCGGTGGGGCACGGGCGGTGCTGCGCCTGCTGGCACGGGTTTTTAGCGCCCAGATGTTGGCATTCCTGGTGATAACCCTCTGGCTGCTGCTCCAACGCTCGCGCTATCTGGGCGAGATGCAGGCCAAAATCATGGCTGACTCGCGGCTGGATGCCCTCGCCCGTACCGATCTGCTGCAGTTTGTGCAGGACTATGGCTGGTTACTGATCAGCGTGGTGTTGCTGGTGCTGTTTCTGAGCGGCATCTGCTATGATATGCTGATGGCCTACCTCAACAGTTTCTTCAAGCAGCGTGCCTGGAACGGCATTGCGTTGGTTGCAGGTCTGCTGCCGCCGCTGTTGAGCGCCGGGGCGATTCTGGCGGGATGGGGCATTCTGGGTGTGTTGGCGGCGATGGTGCTGTCGCCGGCAATTGCGGTCGTGCTGGCAACGTGGCAGGTGGTGCGTCAATGGCGGCAGTCCGCTACTGACGAGGCTGCCCACCACCCGCCGCCCGCCACCCGTCGCCTGCCGCCTGGCTTTATCCGCTATTCCGGCGTCTCGTTCTTGATGACCATGACTGACTTTGTGTCCAGTGCGTCGTTCGCGGTTTTCCTGGCCCCCGACATTGGCGATGTGGCCTTGTTATGGGCCGGATCATCGGTGGTACGTATGATCCTGGCCTACCTCTATACGCCGATGGTGGGTGTACAGGTGCCGCTCTTCACCCGTGTGCGGGTAGGTGAAGGTGGTACGTTGTTGGGGGCCTACCAGTCGCTGATTCGCTTGCAGGTGCTGCTGCTGATTCCGGGTGGGGTAGGGTTAATGCTGCTGGCGCAACCGGCGCTGCTGGTTATCAGCCCGCAATACCTGGCCGCCGCGCCGCTGGTGTGGGTGCTAGTACCCTGCCTTTTTCTGGAGTGTTTACTGACCACGGCGCACAATGCGTTGATCGTGTACGAGCATCTGCGCATGATTATTATTTCGCGGGTGCTGACGCTGCTGGTGGTGGTGCCGCTGGCGTTTCTGCTGCCACCGGTCTATGGCGTCGTGGGAGTGGCGCTGGCGTTTGGTCTGGCGCGTCTGGCGGCTGGATTCTGGGTAACGGCCAATGGCTATCGGCTGCTGGGGTTGCGCTGGCCGTGGCAATTTACGTTGCGTGTCACGCTGGCGAGCCTGATCATGGCCCTGCTGGTGGTTGCGATCCGCGAATTACTCCCGGCCTTGCCCGCTGAAGTCAGCCTGGTCGAGCGTCTGGTCGAAGCGCTATGGCTCCTGGGCATTGCCAGCATTGGGGTTGTCGGCTTCCTGGGCGCGTTGCGACTGCTGGGTGGCCTGGATGAGCGTGATCGCCAGCAATTGCAGCAGATGAAGCTGCCGTTTAAGAAGTGGCTGGTGCGGCGCGAGTCGTCTTCGCGTTAGAACGTTGGAACGT
>CALANA010000213.1 GCA_937925925.1 uncultured Chloroflexales bacterium
TCGTGCCATTCCTACTCCACCGAGACTACGTCTCGGCGGGGGTGCGGGGGCCGCAGGCCCCCGCCCATGTTCCTTTTCTGGTGCGGCGCGGGGATTTTGGCGGAGCGGCGGTGCATGCAACGCCGCTCCGCCCCGCGAAATCTTTTTCGAGGGGAAGTCTCGTTGTTGTATGAGCAAGCGTAAGACAGACCAAAGGATGCGGAAGGTCGAAGTCAAATTGGTATCAGTGCTTCTTCCAGGTATGCATAGGAAGTAGAACCATAGGATAAGGAGAGGAACTTATGACGAAAACGATAGTCGGACTTTATGATGATTTCGCTTCGGCAGAACGTACCGTACAAGACCTGGTAAACAGTGGCTTTGCACGTGATGACATTAGCATGGTAGCCAGCAATGCTACCGGTGAGTATGATCGCTATGCCACGGATACAGGTACAACGAGTGCAGAACGGCGAACACAGACGGACACGGACGACATTACGGCTGGCGAAGGTGCGGGCATTGGAGCCGGTATTGGGGCCGCGATTGGTGGTGTTGGTGGCTTACTGATGGGCCTGGGCCTGCTGGCTATTCCTGGTGTTGGCCCGGCGCTGGCGGCTGGCCCAATTGTTTCCGCTCTGGTAGGTGCAGGTATCGGAGCCGTTGCCGGTGGACTGACGGGTGCGCTGGTAAACCTGGGTGTGCCTGAGGAAGAAGCGGGCTATTATGCTGAAGGCGTGCGCCGTGGTGGCACGCTGGTGACCGTAGCGGCCGCAGATCACATGGCCGACCAGGCCGTGAACATTATGAACCGCTACGACCCGATCGATATCCACGAGCGGGCCGAACACTGGCGTCAGAAAGGTTGGACGGGGCATGATCCCAGGGCTAAACCGTACACCCCGGATCAAATCCATACTGAGCGTGAATACTTCCGTAATCTGGATACCCAGGGTGGTAAAGCTGCCATTCCGGTGATGGACGAAGAGTTGCAGGTTGGCAAGCGTACCGTATCCCAGGGCGGTATCCGGGTACGCAGCTACGTCACCGAACAACCGGTTGAGCAGAAGGTGCGCCTGCGCGATGAGCAGGTTGATGTTGAGCGCCGTCCGGTCAATCGTCCCGCCAATGCAGATGACATCAATGCTTTCCAGGAAGGCACGATTGAGATGACAGAAACCACTGAGGAGCCAGTTGTTACGAAGCGGGCGCGGGTGATCGAAGAGATCATTATTCGCAAGGATGTTGGTGAGCGCACCGAGACGATCAGCGATACGGTGCGCCGTTCGAATGTGGATGTGGAGCATACCGATAGCGAGCGAGCGGTTGGCACGCAATTGTATGGCTTCGATACCTTCGAACAGGATTTCCGTACACACTACACCAGGAGTGCCGCCAATACTGGCTATACCTATGATCAGTACGCACCCGTGTATCGTTATGGCTATAACCTGGGCGCGAACGAACGCTATCGCACCAGTGATTGGGCTACAGTCGAGCCAGAGGCACGACGCTATTGGGAAGAACGCAATCCGGGTACCTGGGAAGAATTCAAGGACTCAGTGCGCTATGCATGGGATCGGGCTCGTGGACGTCGCTAGGAACGGTCTAATAGATTCTTAACCAGGCGAAACTGGATGCTGACGCAAAGCGTCAGCATCCACCTCGTATATCACGGGCGGAATACCTGTAACGCTACCCCGTTCCACGCACAAACACATTGGGCCAGGCCTTAAAGCGAGTAAAGAATGAGTCGCGCCGCACCTCAACACCCTGCTCCACAATCGCACGATACACCACAATATCACGCCCGTGACGTGCCACATCACTCTGATAGATCGTCCCTCGTGGCTGTCCAGGATCATCAATATAGACCGGCGTAGTGGGTGCGGAAACCTCGTTGCTGACATACGGCCCATCCAGCACCACCTCGCGGCCCGGATTGGTGCCATAGAGTCGCACTGCCAGTATCTGATTCACTTCATCCACCGTAGTCTCCATCAACAGCCAGTTACCGGTATCGTTCACAAACTTGAGATCATTTACACCCGTATAGATTGTGGCATCCATGCCGGCACCATCGCCATACGGCCCGAATGCAAACCGATCATACCAGCTAATATAAAATGGATGGGCATAGCGCTCGGTAATTGGCAGGCCGGCCCAGAACGCTGCACGGAAGATCGTGGTTGAGTTCTGGCAGATACCGCCACCCCACTCCAGTTGCGTGCGATTGCCAATAATCGCATAACCCTCTACAAAACCATTGGCAGCGTTGATGTCACCCACTTGCGTATTGAAGGAAAACTCCTCATCAGGCGCAATCAAGATGCCGTCGGTATGGGTAGCTCCCACTTTGATATTGGTAATGCGATACTGCGCCGAGCCAGCAAAACTGCTGTAGCCCTCGGCCAGCAGTTGCGTAATGCCCAGCTCACTCAGATTCTCGGCGGTAACCCGTGGGTGTTGCTCCTCAAACGGCAACGCTACCATCCGATTGGAGCGTCGGCGTACCTGAAGCGCCGTGCTGATAAGATGCGCCGCCTCGTCCTGGATCAGGCGCCAGCCTTGCTGTCCCTCCTGCACTATGTACACCCCACCGTTCCCAAAGCGCACGCGTGGCTCGCGCTTGTCGCTATCGGTCATCTGCGCCAGTTGTGCCACAGCACGGGTCAGGCGTTCCGGGTCAATCTCCACCAGCAGTTCCTCACCAACCGGATGGATGTGCAGCAACTCGGCAAGCGTCTCGGGATGCCATGTCCAGTTGGCCTCACCACGGGTCATCACCAGCGGACTGCTGAGGAAGATCTCGGCTTGCTGCTGTGCTGCTCGGAGGGCAGCATCATTAATCGTTGGTGCCAGGGCACGGCTGCGTAACTCAACATGCTGCGGAGTCAGCGTCTGCAGGGCCAGCAACAGATCCTGCGCACTCTCATCAACCAGCACCTGTCGGCCAGCCTGTCCAGGCGTACCTAGAATGTTGCCAGCAACGACACTCAAGGCCGCATCACGCGGTGGCGCTTCAATCGCTGGTGCCAGGCTCTGCAAATAGGCTTGCAGTCGGGCCTGGTCGATCGTCAGACGTGGCGCAATATCGATACCGTGCCGCCAGAGAATCCACTGTTCACGCAGGCGAGTCAACACATCACCGTGCCGGCCAATTTGCAGAATCTGATCGGCCATCGCGTGGGTATCAAAATCTACCCCCATCTGCGCCAGGGAAGGTTGCCAACTTTGATCTTCAAAAGTCAGCGTAACTGGTTCGCGCAAGAAGTCGGCATAGCGAGCCGTCAATCCATCACGGATCATCTTCGCGTTGGCACCGCCCAGCGGCATACCTTGCACCATAATGTTGGGCAAGGCCTGTCCTCGATAAGAGAGCGCAACCGCATAGGGTATGCACATCACCACAATGGTGAAGATCAGCAGTGCCCGCAACGCAAAGCGGAGTGGCGAAAAACGACGCTGCTGCGCCAGTTGTCGGGCGCGCCGCCGCTCCTTCAGGCGCTGACGAGCGGGCGAAGTCGAAAAGGTGGGCACATCCGTCTTTGCCGTATCCGTCAAGTCTGGCGTATGCAACGCGGGACGCACAGATGTAGATGAAAGCGGTTTTGTGACCGTGACAGGGTTCCTATGCGTTACCGCCTCGTTCCTGGCACGGCGGCGGCTGATCGGCCCATACTCTTGAAAGTAGTCGTTGATCGACATTGCCTACCTTATCACTGAACTGTCTGGTGGAGCTATTGTACACCGCTTTGATGTCTAGTTCAAGCTGTATAGCTGATTGTCATGCTATCTTAATCAAGTATTGAGATACCATACAGGTACAGCGGTGCTTTGTCCCTTCTGGGTTCTCCATTTTTACCTCTGGAGGTACGCAGCAGATCATTTGTCGCCCGTTTTCGCCTATAACAGCGCGGTACTGTTTTTCAACGGTTACAGGACGTACGCAGTCGCGTGAACCAGACATCCCTTCGTCTACTCTCAGGACAAGCTCTGAGCGCAGCCGAATGGGGCAGCGTGGAAGGGACTCTTCTTTCCGCCACATTCTCGCCATAAGTGAAGATTTGGCGAAAAAAGAAGACAGCGTACCGCTCGGCCAAAGACGAAAAAGCGAGGTAACCAGGCCACCGCGTACGTTCTGGTTTATGAGCCTGAACGGAGCGCTACCCAGGCTCAAGCCAAAACCTCGGTTTACCATTGGGACAGGCTAGCTATAGCTTCACCTTGCCCAGATCGGCCTCCAGGCGCTTCACCACGGTACGTAGCACTTTAATGCGTGCAAAGCGCTTATCCTCGGCCTCAATAATCGTCCATGGTGCAGATGGCGTAGAGGTACGGAGCAACATCTCATCAGTCGCTTGCTCATAGGCGTCCCACTTCTCGCGGTTGCGCCAGTCTTCCTCGGTGAGCTTCCAGGTTTTGTAGGGCACATTCTGCCGCTCTTCAAACCGACGCAACTGCTCCTCCGGGCTGATATGCAGCCAGAACTTGCATACAATCGCCCCAAATTCAATCAACTGGCGCTCAAACTCGTTAATCTCGGCATAAGCGCGTTGCCACTCGTTCGTATGCGCAAACCCCTCAATTCGTTCGACCAGTACCCGCCCATACCACGAACGGTCGAAAATCGCTATGGTGCCACGTTCAGGTAGGCGTCGCCAGAAGCGATAGAGATAATGATGGGCGCGATCTTCGCCGGTCGGGGCCGAGATCGAATGCACCGTATAAGAACGCGGATCGATAGTCTCAGTGATACGCTGAATTGCGCCGCCCTTACCAGCGGCATCCCAGCCTTCAAACACCAGCACGACCGGCCGCTTCTGTTGGTACACCTGATAGCCCAACAGGTGCAGTTTGGCCTGTAGCCGTACTAATTTACGCTCATACTTCTTGTCTTCCAGCTTCCGCGTCAGATCCACCCGGCGTAAAATACCGGGCGATGGCAACTGTGCCACCGTAGCGTCAGTGATGGAGGCACTCGATGGAAGTGTCAAAGCATAATTCTTCACCCGATGCGCCGCCGCATCGTCTTGCGCAGCCATCAACTCGCGGCGGAAGCTGAAGCCATTAGAGTCCAACGGTGCTTCGGATGGCGGGTAGGGGGTAGTCTGGACGCCCAATCGTGCATCCAGGCGGTTGATCAGCGTCTCCAGGATAGTCAGATGGGCATAGCGTTTATTCGTCGCTGGCAACACGATCCAGGGGGCATAGGGCGTATCGGTGCGAGCCATCAGATCTTCGATTGCATCGCTCACGCGGCGATAGTGGCGATTCTGCCAGTGATCGTCATCCGTCACCTGCCAGGCCGTCAAACGACTTGCCTCCAGGCGTCGCAGCCGATAGCGCTGTTTCTGCTGCGAGATATGCAACCAGAACTTAAGCAACACCGCCCCATCGCTGGCAAGCTGGCGTTCAAAGGACACAATATCCTCACAATGACGATGCCATTCGGCGGTCGTGAGGCGTTTGTGCGTGCGTTGCGCCAGAACCTGGCGATACCAGGAACGATCAAAAATAGACATCTGCCCATAGCTGGGCGTCTTGAGCCAGAAGCGATGCAACCAGGGATACTGCATCTCATAGGTACGTGGGGGAGTAATCGAATGCACGCGTACGCCACGCGGATCAAGGCGGCGCATCAGAACACCAATGGCATTGGCTTTGGCCGTAGTGGCCCAACCTTCGAAAATAATCAGCGTAGGAATACGTGCTTCGAGCAGTGTTTGTTCCAGCGCATAGAGACGTTGCTGTAGTTCCGGCAGGCGCTCTTTATAATCACGTTTTTTGGTCGAACGATTCAGATCGATCTGATCAAGCATAGCTGTACCTGATGAACGATAAACAATCAATCATCAACATTGAACGGGTACGTATAGGCCTTTCATTATAGCATTAGATGCTACGAGGTATGCGATCATTTTTCAAAAAACTGTTTTCGCCTGTAACAGAGCGGAAGGTCGCAGTCACATTGGTATCACCCCCATCGGGTCACGGAGTACGCCATCTAACAGTTGTTTGTGGTATCTTGATGAAACAGCTCGCAATCGTAGCAGCATGAGGCTTTCACCTACATCGAACTCCATCGAGGCTAAAGCCGAGACCCCGATTTACCATTCAAAGAAGATCGCTATCTGAGGAACTGCTGGTAGTTTTTACATTAGCACGTTAGAACGTACCAACGTGCTAACACTGCTATCTTCTAGTACAGAACACTAGTACACGATAACGGAAGTAGCTCCATGGTTTGGTCATGCTGAGCGCAGGGAAGCATATTCGCAGCGTCTGGTCATGCTGAGCGAAGCGAAGGATCTTCGCAGCGAATTGTCATGCTGAGCTGAGCGGAGCGCAGCAGCTTGTGGAGCGCAGCAACTTGCGCCGCGAATTGTCATGCTGAGCGCAGCGAAGCATCTTGCGGAGCGCAGCAGCGTCGCAGCGCGTTGTCATGCTGAGCGAAGCGAAGCATCTTGCGAAGCGCAGCATCGTCGCAGCGCGTTGTCATGCTGAGCGAAGCGAAGCATCTTGCGAAGCGAAGCATCTTGCGCAGCGCAGCATCTTGCGAAGCGCAGCAGCTTGCGGAGCGAAGCAGCTTGCGGAGCGCAGCAGCTTCCCTGCGGATGGGGTATGATCCGGCGCGACGCGCCGGATGCCCTGCGCGACGCGCCGGATGCCCTGCACGCCGGCGACGCCTCGGCTCAGGATGACAGACAACGTATGGAGGTGGGTAGACCCTCTGGTACTAGCCCAGAAGCTGCTGCAACACGTTCAGCGCCGCCTCATAATTCGGCTCCTGCCCGGCGGACGGCACATACTCGGCATACTGAATAACGCCCGCTGCATCGACCACAAAGACCGCCCGGCTCTCAAAGCGTGCCTCCTTAATGTGCGTACCGTAGGCATCGCCAAAACTCATATCACGATGATCCGAAAGCGTCTGCACCGCTTTGACTTCATTCGCCCCACACCAGCGAGCCTGAGCGAACGGCAAGTCGGCACTAACGGTCAAAAAATGTGCCCGATCACCAAGCGTTGCTGCCTCCTGGTTGAATCGCACCGTCTGCTTGCTGCAGACGCCAGTATCTAGAGAGGGGACAACGCTGATCAGCATAGGCTTACCTGCTAGATCGCTTTTGGTAACTGGCTTTAGTTTGGCGTTCAACAACGTAAAATCCGGTGCAACATCCCCAACTTTCAATTCCGGCCCGATCAACGTTTTTGGCCCCAAAAAATCAAATGCTTCAGCCCGCTCAACAATCATAGGATAGCGCCTTTCATGAACTAAAGTAGAAAACAAAATACCCGACCCGATTGTAGATACACAAGACGATTTTGTCAAGTTTACAGTGTGCAAACTATACAAAGCAGCGAGTACGTACTCGCTCATACCGGCATACAAGCGTCCTGGCTTGAGCCAGGTCTACGTTGCTATAGGCGGCGCTATGGCTGCCACACTTCACCCTCAAAATACGGTGTTCAACATTAGCCAGGACGCCCCGGCCAGCACTGGGTGAGATGTCTGAACAGTCGCTCACTGCAACCCCGCAACCAACCCGGCATATTTCTCGGTCAGCACGCGTGCTTGATCCTCGCTGGTTCCCTCGGCAATCACATGGAAAAAAGGGCCATCCGGGTCGGGCAGGATGAGTACCCACTCACCGCCCAGGTCAATTTTGATCCCATCAACTTGATCCAACTGACGTTCCTGGTATTGCTGGTTCAGAATACGCATAACCTTGCCCTTGTGTTCCCAGCGGCAGGGCACCTTGGTCTGTTTGAGATGATAAATCGGCAGCTTGCGTACCATGTCACCCAGGCTAATCGAGTTCAAAATGAGTAACTCCATAATCTTAATGATGGCAAACATACCATCGGCAATGGGATAAAAAGAAGGAAAAATATAGTTTCCGGTACCATCACCGAGCAGCAGTAGATCCGGGTTTTCAGATGCCGTCTTCATCAATGCGCCGAGGGTAGCGCGTGTCCGAATAATGGTACCACCATAACGCTCGGCCAGTTCCTCAAAAGCGCGGGGGGCCGTCACCGGTACCGCCACCGTCCCACCGCCTTGCGCTTGCAGCGCCAATGCCGCCACTGCCGCCAGCGACTGAATACCCGGCAAACGCCGCCCGTTATTATCGATCAGGAAAATCTTCTCGCCGCCGCTGTCGATACGCACACCCAGATTAGCGTTCACCACTGGCGTGATTTTCATGAGACGTTGCATGCCTTCTTCAAACTGAGTGACGGTCTGAATCAACCGGCGTTCATCGAGATTAGCATTCAACTCGACCGCATCCACATGCAAGCGGCGCAAAATAGCCGAGAGGATACCACTGGCACTGGCGTTGGCATAATCCACCACCAGGCTAAAGTCGCGGGTCATACGCTCCAGAGCATCGGGACTCAAGGCATTCAGGAAAGCATCAATGTAGGTTTTCTCAACATTGTTACCATAGACAATCCGCCCAATTTCGTCCAGATAAACCCGGCGATAATCTTCACGAAAGAAAGTGTGTTCAATTTTACGTTCGACACTGCTGCTAATGTCCAATCCAGCCTCATCAAAAAACTTGATGTCCACCACCCGTGTATCGGCGGGTGAGAGGCGGACGTGAATGCCCCCCGACGCCCCACTGGCATGTGTAAAATAGCGGGCAACAGGAATCGGCATAGTGCGCAGATCAACCACATTAACCCCGGCTGAAGGCAGGCCAGCAATCAGTGCCCGCTTGAGCATACGCGGCGTATAGTGCGCATCACGGTTGATTGTCACCACCGAACCACGGGGTAACGTGGCACCATAGGCCGCACCGATCCGGGCACAAAATTCAGGCGTAATCTCGACATTGACCAGGCCGGTGATGCCGTGGCGTCCAAAGAGAACACGGCGGCCCTGGCTGCCCCAGATAATGCTGTTGGTGACAGTGGCCCCCTCGTCTACCTCTTTGCTGGGCCAGATCTTCACATTAGGCTGGATCACTGCCCCACTGCCAATCTGCACCCCATCGCCCACCACTACGCCCTCAAATAACACGGCTCGATTGCGAATGGTGCATTGCCGCAGAACGATCACACCGCGTAGTTCCGCTCGCTCGCCGATATACGAATTGCGCCAGATAATTGAGCGGTCAATATTGGCGCGACTATCGATAATGGTATAATCACGAATAACCGACGGCCCATGAATAATCACGCCGTCTTTAATCTTCGCCCCGTGTCCAAGGAAGATAGGCCCATGCAACTGCGCATCGGGCGCAATTTCGACATCGCGCTCAACCCATACATCACCACCGATATGCTGTCCCACCCGAGGCAGATTGACCTTGCCTGACAGGTAATCACCAGTGGCCCGAATATACTCCTCAATCGTGCCCACGTCTGTCCAATAACCATGGGCAATATAACCCATCAGCTTCTCTTCTTGTTTGAGCATGCACGGAAAAACATCTTTTGACCAGTCAACGACCTTGTTTTTTTCGATATAGGCAAACACATCGGGGTTGAGAACATAAATACCGGTATTCACCGTATCGGAAAAAACCTCGCCCCAGCTTGGTTTTTCCAAAAACTGACGCACATTCCCGTGTTCATCGGTAATAATGACCCCATAATCCAGCGGATTAGGCACCCGTGTGAGCGTCATAGTCACCGCAGCTTTATTATTGAGATGATAATCAATGATCTGAGAAAGGTTAAAATCGGTCAGTGAGTCCCCGGAAATAACCAGAAATGGTTCTTGCAGCAAATGTTCAGCATTTTTAACACTTCCAGCCGTGCCTAATGGTATTTCTTCGAGTGAATAGGTGATGTTAACACCGTAGTTACTGCCATCACCATAATAATCTTGGATAATATTTGCCAGATATTGTACAGTAATCACAATATCGGTAATTCCATGCAGTTTGAGCAGTTCAATAATGTGATGAATGACCGGACGATCGGCCAGGGAAACCATGGGTTTGGGGCGATTAATAGTCAGTGGGCGGAGGCGTGTACCTTCTCCGCCGGCCATAACGACCGCTTTCATAGCGTAACTCCTGTCCGTATACAGGTTGACGTAACCAGAAGAACAGCGTTGTTGCAACAACTTGAGCAGACATGAATGTGGGAGAGGTGCATACCTCTCCCGTCAGCAACAGATATATGATGGCTGTCACGATACGTATGTCAGTGATTCATCAGGCTGAGCCGTCCAGATACCAGTATAACACGGGGCTATAGTGCGGGCAAGATGAACAAGAACAGCAACGGTTCACAGGGTACAGGGTACAGGGTACAGGTAGCGAGGCACACGGCACGACACAAGGATGGGTTAGAACGTTAGCGCGTTGGCACGTTCTAACGTTCTAACGTTCTAAGCTGTCGCCACGGTTCAAGCGCTCGAACGCTCCAACGTTCCCCTACTTCTACCATGGCTGGAAGCGGCTAAAGAAGTTGTCCTGATAGATCACCGTTCCATCCGAGCGGCGCACGGTGCGACCAATATTAACGTTCGTATACCCTCCGCCAGGATATGTGACCTGCGGTGCCGACCGCATAACTTCGCGGTCAGGCCGGGTACCGTACAGATTAATCGTTAACACCTCATTCGTTGTATCGGCATAAGCTTCCATTAACAACCAGTGTCCGGTGTCATTTACAAAGCGCATATCGTAGCCCCCGGGGCCAGTGAAAATCGCCGCATCCATGCCAATCGGCTCAAACTTTTCATACCAGGTAATGCGGAAGGTGTGCTGGTTCCGTTCGGTAATCGGCACACCCGACCAGAAGGCCGCACGGAACACGGTGGTTGACACTTGACAGACACCACCACCCCACTCTAGTTGTGTACGCCCATTAACAATCGCATAGCCACGTGTAAAGCCATTTGTGGCATTGATCGCGCCGATAGTGCGATTGAACGAGAATTCGCTGCCAGGCGCAATCAGCACTCCGTCCATACGCTGCGCTCCGGCGACGATATTCGTAATGCGGTATGGCTCGGAGTTGAGAAAACTACTCTTGCCCTGGCTCACCAGTTCCACAATGCCCAGGCTCGCTAGCGTCTCGGGCCGTGCCTGGGGCTGGATGACTTGCACCGGCAACGCCAGCGTGCGCTCATCGTGCCACAATCCGACCAGCAGTTGCTCCACTGCCTGGTCAACGTCCAGCCGAACACCATTGCTCCCCTCGCGTATAATCTGTAATCCGCTCGTGGCAAACCGCAGACGGGGTTCAACCGGCGCGACATATATTTCCCTTGCCAGTTGTTCAACCCAACGCTTCAGTTGTCGTTCATCCAGGCTCGCCAGCACCTGCTCGCCGGAACCATCGGGATCAGGCACGAGGCTGAGACGCACCAGCGAACCAATCTTTTCTGGCTCCCATGTCCAGGTGCGCTCGCCGGCCGTCAAGGTTACGGGCGATTGCAACAACTGCTGAAGTTGTTGCTCGGCTGCGGCTATGTGCATATCGTTCACCACCGGATGCAACAGGCGTGTGCGCAAGGGTACCGTCTGTGGTTGCAGCGTCTGGATCGCGGCCATCACGTCCTGGATGGTGTCATCTACCAGCAACTGGCGGCCCGTCTCAGAGGTAGCATAATAGATCCGGCCTTCGCTCACTAGCAGCGCCGCATCGTGGGGGGGAGTATCAACCGTGTGTGCCACATCCAGCAGGTATTCTTGAAGCTGTCGCTGGTCAACCCGCATATGCAGCGGAACTTCAAAGCCGCCGCGCCAGATGGCCCACCCGATGCGGATGCCAGTCAGCGGATCAAGGCCGTGCCCGGTAACGGCTGCCCGCGAGATCGCGTCATCCACATCGAGCATAATACCCAGTTGTTCCAGTGTTGGCGTCCAGGTTTGCTCGCCCAGCACAAAGGTGACTGGCTGTGCCATGAAATCAGCATGGTGCCGGGCCAGTATTGCGCGGGCCTCAGTTGGCGATAACTGACCGACATCCATCCCGCGAATGGTCACATTGGGTAAGATACGATTCTGATAGGTGCGATTTATGAGCAACAAACTGGCGACCACGCTCAGGCACACGGCCAGCATGAGGATCACGGGCGTGCGCAGCAACGCAAGGTACAACTGACTGGATTGCACAGAGCGCCAGTGCATGATATTCCAGTATGGACGACGACTACGGCCGGGCGTACGGCGGCGGATGAGCGGATTATAATCCGGATGGGGTTTGCCTATCATATCTTCCTGTTCAGATATTTGCAGTTCTGGATTTTTCAAGGACATAATACCATACTTTGCTGGATTATAGCTATTAACTGATGATATAAACGTTCTTCATTCTAAAGTTAGGGGCGCACCTCGGTCAAAAGTCTGAGCAGATTTTGATAGTCTGGTGGCTGATTATCAGCCAGAGTGGTTACCCGAAATCCTGCAACTGCCTGATGCTTTTTTGCGTCGTATGATGAGATACTATAGATGCCTTGGTAGATGAAAACGTTCTAACGTAGATGCACCTGGACTCTATAATCAACCCGGAGGCCCGGCTGAAGCCGGGAGTGTGGGGTTCTGTACAGTATTGGGTAAGGAACAAGCCATATGACGACGACAAAATCACCCCGCCGACGCATTGGATGCACACTGCTGATCGGCAGTGGTCTTTTGCTGATTGTGGCCCTGGCAGTGGGGGGCGTGATCTGGCAGCGCCGCGTTGCAGCCGACACAACTGGTCTACCGCCCGGTTGGCAGCTTGTCAGTGCTACGCAGGGTACGCTCGAAGCGACGGTTGATGCTACTGGTGATGTTGAGCCAGTCACCCAGGCGCAACTCAATTTTGAGGTGCATGGCACGGTGACCGAGGTGCTGGTCAAGGCGGGTGATCAGGTCACGCCCGGTCAGCCGTTAGCACGCATTGATACGACCGATTTGCAGTTGAGCCTGGAAAAGGCTCAGGCCGACCTGCTGCAGCAACGGGCCGACTATCAGGCGCTGCGGGAAGGGGCAACACCGCAGGAGATCGCTGAGGCTCAGGCCCGAATTGCCCGTGCCCAGAGCCAGTATCAACAGACAGCCAGCAGTGTCACCGAAGCCGATATTGCTGCTGCTCGCGCCGATCTGGAGCGCGCACAGGCGCGCTTGGAGCGATTGATGAGCGGCCCGGAGCCAAAGGATCGGGTCGAGGCCGAGACTGCAGTGCAACGCGCCGAGGCTACGCTGGCTGAATCACGCAGCCAGTTGGCTGCGGCCAAGGAGCGGGCGCGGCTGGATATGGAGACGGCGGCCAACGAAGTACGTAATCGGCAGGACGAGTATAGCCAGATCTACTGGGATAATCGTGAACAGGAGCAAGCGCTGCGACGGCTGGGCCGCGAATTGCCCCAGGCAGATAAGGACAGAGAAGCCGCTGCACTACGGGCGATCCAGGATGCGGAGACCACCCTGGAACAGCGACGGATTGCCTACGAGGAGGCCCGTACAGCGGAGATAACCACGCTGCAGCAAAACGAAGCCAGTCTGCGTGATGCGCAGACAAAACTAGACGATGTGCTATCCGGTACCCGCTCTGAAGACCTGGCCGATGCGCGGGCCGATGTACAGCGCGCTCAGGCGAAACTGGCTGAACTGACCGGTGCCCGTCGCAGTAGCAGTCTGGCAGCGGAGCAGGCCAGTGTCACCGAAGCCCAGATCCAACTGGAAAAACTGCTGGCCGACCCACAGGCCAGCGAGTTTGCCCGGGCCGAGGCCGCCATTGCCCGCGCTGAGATTGGCGTCAAGGAGGCGCAGCGTAATCTGGAGCGGGCCACGCTGACCGCGCCATTTGCGGCCACTGTGACCCGCGTGAACCTGCGTGTTGGGGAACGCAGTGATGCGCCTTCGGGCAGCAGCAGCAACGCGGCGATCATTCTTGCCGACGTGCAGCACCTGCAGGTCAAAGTCCCGATTGATGAACTGGATATTGCTCAGGTTGACATCGATCAGCAGGTGCGCGTGATCCTCGATGCCCTGCCTGAAAGCAACGTGACTGGCACCGTTACCGATATTGCGCCCACCGCCGACAAGAGCGACCAGGGTACAACGACCTATGAGGTGACCGTGGCAATTGATGCAGGGGACGCGCCCGTGCGGGCGGGGATGACGGCGGTGGTCGAGATTGTGACGTTGCGCAAGGAAGATGTGGTGATCGTACCGCGTCGGGCGGTGCAGTCCGAAGCCGGCCAGAGTTTTGTGCTGCTTCCAGCCGACGGCCCGCCGCCACAGCCCAATGTTCCCGCCAGCGAGCGGCGCGAGGTGCAACTCGGCTTGAGTGACCGCGAGTTTGTCGAAATTGTCAGTGGTCTCGAACCAGGTGAAGAGGTGCTGGTGCAAGACGTGGTTACGACGTTCAATCCCTTCGGGGGGTGAGGTGGCGATGAGTACCGTAATCGACGTGCGCGATCTGCGCAAGTCCTACAAAATGGGTGATGTCACGGTACAGGCGTTACGCGGCATCTCGCTCACGATCGCCGAGGGCGAAATGGTGGCGATTATGGGGCCTTCTGGGAGCGGTAAGAGTACGCTGATGAACATTATTGGCTGCCTGGATCAGCCCAGTAGTGGGGTGTATCTGCTTGATGGTGTCGATGTCGGCCAGTTGAATGACAACCAGTTGGCAGCGATCCGCAACCAGAAGATCGGCTTTGTGTTCCAGCAATATATGCTGCTCCCACGTACCACAGCCTTGCGGAATGTTGAGTTGCCGCTGCTATATAGCCGGAACGGCCAGCACCAGCAACGGGCACGAGCAGCACTGGAGGCAGTGGGCATGGCCGAGCGGATGCATCACAAGCCGAACGAGCTATCAGGGGGGCAGCAGCAGCGGGTGGCGATTGCACGTGCGCTGGTCAACAATCCGCGCATTATTCTGGCCGACGAGCCAACCGGTGCCCTGGATTCGCGCACGGGCGAGGAGATTATGGGCATTTTTCAGCGTCTCAATCAAGAGCAGGGCATCACGGTCATTCTGGTGACGCACGAACCAGATATTGCCCGCCATGCCCGGCGAGTGATCAGTGTGCGCGATGGGATGCTCGAGAGCGATGAGACCGTGGCGCGATTCTCTGTTGAGACGCTGGCACGTTAGAACATGCCAACGTGCCAACATTACTCTATTTTAACGTGAACGTCTATGAGTATTTTTGAGGCCATACGGGTTGCATTCACGGCGCTGCGGGCCAACAAACTGCGCTCGCTCCTGACTATGCTTGGCATTATCATCGGTGTCGGAGCAGTGATCGGTATGCTGGCGATCGGCGCGGGCTTTCAGGCCTTCCTCGACCAGCAGTTCAGCAGCTTTGGCGTTGGAGTCTTCTATGTCGGCCCCTTTGTCGACAGCCGTCGCGTCGATGTACAACAATCGGCGCAACTCACCGCTGCCGATGCGGCAGCCATTTTGCAGTCCGGTGCTGCGCCTGCGGTCAAGACCGTAGCAGCGGAGTATAGCATCAACGCCACCGTCAGCGCCGCTGGCGAGCGTCAGAGCTATCCGGTACGGGCAGTGACGCCGGGTCACTTCTCGATCATGGCAAATACGTTGAGCGCTGGACGGTACTACACCGAGGAGGATGAGCGCAACCAGGCGCGGGTGGCAGTGATTGGCCCGGAAGTAGCCGAGCAGTTGTTTGGGCATGCGGCCAGCGCCGTGGGCGAACGGATGACGATCAACGGTGTGCGGTTTGAGGTGATTGGCATCATCGTCCCGGAGCAGAGCGGCGGCGGGCCGGGCGGTAATCCTAACCGCTCGGTGTTTGTGCCCTATCAGACCGGGCGCAGTCGCCTGTTTCGCAACCAGGTTTCTTCACGCGTCGATGTCAACATTATCACCGTGCAAGCCCGCGAGCGCGACCAGGTCGATGAGGCCATTCGCCAGGTGACGCTGCTGCTGCGCGAACGGCACCGCCTGACCTATCAAGACAACGATTTTACGATTATCAGTCTGGATCAAATTACGGCCACCATCGGCGCGGTCGTGGGCGGCTTTAATGCCTTCCTGGGCATGGTGGCGGGCATCTCGCTGCTGGTGGGTGGGATTGGCATTATGAACATTATGCTGGTCAGCGTGACCGAGCGCACACGCGAGATCGGTCTGCGCAAGGCGGTGGGTGCCCGGCGTTGGGATATTTTGCAGCAGTTTTTGATTGAGGCCATCACGCTCTGTCTGTTAGGGGGCGCGTTCGGCATTCTGCTGGGCTATGGGCTGTCGTTTATCGGCACCTTTGTGCTGGTGGGCCTGTTCCAGGCAGAGGGAGCGCGGGCCACGGTGACAGCGGAGGCGATTCTGCTGGCAACAGTGATCTCCGCTGTGATTGGCCTGGCGTTTGGCTTCTTCCCCGCACTCCAGGCGGCACGGCTCAACCCGATCGAGGCGCTACGCTATGAGTAGACCCGGCCAAAGGTTACAGGTTACAGGTAGCGAGGCACAAGGCACGACACGAGGATGCGTTAGCACGTTAGCACGTTAGCGCGTTAGCGCGTTGGCACGTGCTAACGCAAAGACGCAAAGGCGCAAAGTTTCGCACCATGAGCGCCTTTGCGTAAAATGACAGGAGGTACGTGGTGGAATCGCCCGGCCCGTAAACGGGCGGGCTACGCGGGAACGAAGCCCGCCTACGCGGGCTGACGCGCAGGCCGCGCAGGCGGCCTTTGCGCCGTGTCGCCCGACGCTTCAGCGTCCGGGCACACGCGACCGCGTACCTCCGGTAAAATGACACGCGTTACGCGGTGGCTTGTCCAGGCGAAAGCTGGGACTCCTGTTTTTCACGACTCTTGGAGGATTGCTCTATGTTTAACGCAAAAGCATCCTAAACGTGCGAACGTGCGAACGTTCCAACGTGCGAACGCGAGGACGCGAGGACGCGAGGACGCGAGGACGCGAAGGCGCGAGGACGCGAAGGCGCGAGGACGCACGGACGGGAAGACGTACGGACGGGAAGACGCACGGACGTGACGCGCAGACGTGCGGCATGTAGTAACGACTTCAGTCGTTCAGGACGCACGCAGACGCGAGGACGCAACGTCGTGTCACAAACAGAAAGAAAGCAGGATGAGCATCTTTGAAGCTTTTCGCATTGCCTGGACCGCATTGATGAGCAACAAGGCACGGGCAATGCTGACCATGCTTGGCATCATTATCGGCGTGGGCGCAGTGGTGGGCATGCTGGCGATTGGCAACGGGCTGTCCAACTATTTTCAGAACGAGTTCTACCGTCTGGGCATTGGCGTGTTCTATATTCTGCCCCAGGTTGACAGCACCAATACTGATGAGACGCTGGCTCCGCGCCTGACGGCGGACGATGCGGCGGCGATTATGCGACCAGGAGTTGCGCCAGCGGTGCGGGCGGTGGCGGTGGAATATAATACCAACGCCATTGTCAGTGCTGGCCGTGAGCGGTACTTCTATCCCATCAAAGGCATTACGCCCAGCCACTTCACCATCGCCAGCCACGAACTGGCGCTCGGGCGCTTCTACGACGACGACGAAGAGCGCAGCCGGGCACGGGTAGCTGTGATTGGCTACGAGGTGGCCGAGACGCTGTATGGCGATATGTCCCGCGCCGTTGGACAACGCCTGACTATCGGTGGCATCAGCTTCGAGGTCACGGGCGTCATTACCACGCAACCCAGCCAGGTGTCGAGCGACTTTAACCGTCCGGGCGAGACAATCTATGTGCCCTACCAGACCGCCAGCAGCCGCCTGTTTCGCAACCAGTTGTCGCGGCGGGTCGATGTTAGCCAGATCACCGTTCAGGCCCACAGCGCCGACCAGGTCGAGGCAGCGATTGCGCAGGTGACAGCGTTGCTACGCGAACGTCATCGCCTGAGCTATCAGGCCAATGATTTCCGCATTGAGAATCCCGAAGAAGATGCAGCGACGGCGCAGGCGGTAATTGTGGGTCTGAACGCCTTTCTGGGCACGATTGCGGGCATTTCGCTGCTGGTGGGCGGAATCGGCATTATGAACATCATGCTGGTCAGCGTGACGCAGCGCACGCGCGAGATCGGCCTGCGCAAGGCGGTGGGCGCGCGACAGTGGGATATTTTGCAGCAGTTCCTGATCGAGGCGCTGGTGTTATGCTTCCTGGGTGGACTGCTGGGCGTGGCATTGGGATATGGCCTTTCCTTTGCGGGCACCTTTGTCCTGGAAAACGTTTTCCGCGCCGAAGGTTCGCGAGCGATAGTCTCGCTGAACGCCGTCATCCTGGCCACGGCGATCGCCACCAGCATCGGTGTCATTTTCGGCTTCTTCCCCGCGTTGCGGGCGGCGCGGCTTAACCCCATCCAGGCGTTGCGAGCGGAGTAATACCGTTTCGACGTGAACCTTCCGCATGGTCTTGCCATGCGTCCTCCAACGAGACTGCGTCACGGCGAGGGCCGGGGCCGCAGGCCCCGGCCCATGTTCCTGTCTGGTGCGGGGTAGCTTCGCCGCACCGCACCAGAAAAGGGGATGTCGGCGGAGGGGCGTTGCATGTAACGCCTCTCTACCCCTCGCAACCTCGTTCCAGGGAGGGCTTTGTTGTCGTAGGAGCAAGCATAAGACGGATCAACATATGCGCAAGGTCGAAGTCAAATTGGTATAATCGTTGGGGCGGTTGCTATCGTTGTGATCAGGGTCGTACGGGCATACGGTAACCGTTCAGGTGGGGTGGTCAGGAGGGGCGTTGCCCCTCCTGGAGTCTCTTCGGTTGTGCGGGGGTCGCAGGCCCCCGCACAACCGCCGGCGCAGGTACCACCTGAACGGTTACGGCATATGTGACGTGCAACAGAGGTTTACTGCACGCTCACCTGCGCCCTTCATAGAAAGGCAACGGCGTATGACCAGTCAGGGCAACATTGCACTGGTCACTGGCGCGAACTCCATCAAGGTATATGCGTAGGCAAGTTATGTTCTTTCCAACTGGACGATCAGGCCATTATTCCAACCGTATCTGGCTTGCATCGCCTGCCTGATCTCAGCTACAAGATCAGGATGTTCCTCTGGAAGAATAATCCACCCTTGACCCTGGGAGAGAGGTATGTTCTTTTCCGGATGATCGTGTGTTCCAATACTGAAGGTTACCTGGGGATTGGCACGTATATTTTTTACCCAGTGCGCCTCGTCGCGCCTCTCGCTGACAACATAGTACCGGTTCTGGTGTTCAACATACCAGATTTCAATGCGATGCTGCTGTCCAGTTTTGTGACCAATGGTTGTAAGATACAGAAACGTCTCATCCATCATACGCAGTCTCCGTATTTGCTATGCTGATTTTTGTGACTACGCGGAATTCTGTACAGTATACCTACTGCTGATGTTCCGTGCCTTTAGAGATGGCAATCCTCTATTGTGCAGTCCCGGAGTCCCGGCTAAAGCCAGGATCTCGCAATCCTCTATTGTGCAGTTCCGGAGTCCCGGCTAAAGCCGGGATCTCGCTCCGTCCAGGCTGAAGCCGGGACTCCGATGTACAATTGTAATAGGCTTATACCGATGTGACTTCACCCTTCCGCCTCTTTTGGTTCGTCTTCCCCTTTCTTCTGTCCCGACGGATGCGGTGGGGCATCCGCCGCCGCGTTTCGTCCGCGGCAGTTCGCGTCTGGTGCCCCCTTTTCGCCTTCGGTGAAAAGGGGGCACCAACTGGATCTGGCAAACCGGGCCGCTCCTGCTGAACCTGAAAGTACCTTTTGCGCGTATAATGCTTCTTAAAGCATCACTATTTCCTACTGTTACGAGGGCGGGATCGTTCCGCACACGACACGATACTCTGCACTTTTTGAGGACACATAACCCTATGACTATACCTATGCAGGCCCCGAACATGGTGGCAACGTCAGGTACGCTTACCTTTGCTCCGGTTCAGACTATTCCATTGCGCAATGGCCCGGTGGCCTATCGCCAGAGTGGTACCGGCTTTCCGCTGGTGCTGCTCCACGGCTGGGGCGGCTCATCGCGCTACTGGCAGGATACCTTGCACCGTTTCGCCGATGTACGCCAGGTCTATGCGCTCGACCTGCCGGGACATGGCGAGACACCACCACTGACGGATGTTGCCAGTACCGAGCGCCTGGCCGAGCTGGTGATTGAATTTACCGATACGTTAGGGTTGGAGCAGTTTGATCTGAATGGGCACTCGCTCGGCGCGGCAGTCGCAGTGTATATCGCCGCCAGTCACCCACAGCGCATTCGGCGACTGGTGCTGACCAGCCTGGGCATTTTTCGTAGCCAGATCGAACAATTGCTCTTAACCCAGACCTATTTCCAGATGAGCATGAGTATGATGGGATGGCGGCCCTGGTTGCTGCTGTGGCGGCCATGGTTCAAGCTCTGGCAACCCTGGTTTGACTGGATCGGCAGCCAGCCGGCAGTTTATCGCGCCATTGCGCCCTACTTTCTACACCAGATGCCGGCCAACGAGCAACTCTTGCGCGAAGGGGTCGTTGAGTTTTTGCGCACTGATCGTCTGACATCACTGGAAAATGCGATCAGTGCCGGTAGCCCGGCTTTTGTACCAGCGCTGCGCAAAGTTACCGCCCCTACCTTGCTGATCGGTGCCGACCACGACCAGTTGATGCCATCGTCCGGGGTGCTACCCCTGGCACAGTACATACAGAATTGTCGCCGCGTTGAAATTGTAGATTGTGGGCATGTGCCGATGATTGAGCAAGCCGAAGAGTACCATCGCCTGCTACGCGAGTTTCTGGTAAACGAGCAATGATGTTCAGAACCCGATCCTGGATCTGCTCCATACACAGCAGGTTTTGAGACGTACACACCTGAACCGCCTGGGGGTACCAGACGGTTCGGGTGAAGGAGGGGGGAGAGAAGGAACTGGTAACACTATACTGCTATCGGAGGTTATGCGCTATCCGTCAACAGTCCTCTCTGCCCTGTACCATTAGTACTGCTTCAAATCTGTATGACATCCCCCAGAGGTACTATGCCCCTGAACACGGCATTGTGACGCTGGTTGACACACGACTCTGATACAATGATAGTGCGAACAATATAGCAATCCTATTCCACTTGTGAACAGGAGTCCAGACTTGACGCTGGACGGAGCTAGACCAGCGTCAAGCCGGGACTCCGGTCTTCCCAACGCATGTAGGCTCGCCATATAGTCAGGAGAAGCGTGATGAACAGCACCGAGCCGGCCCAACGCATCGCTGCATTGCGGACGGCTATCCAGGAACACAACTACCGCTACTATGTGCTTGATGACCCGGCAGTCAGCGATGCGGCTTATGATGCGCTGATGCAGGAGTTGCGGGCGCTGGAGGCTGCGTATCCCGAACTGTTGACACCCGATTCACCCACACAGCGCGTGGGTGCCCCCCCTGCCAGCCATTTTGCGCGCATCCAGCATCCACAACCAATGCTATCACTGGGGAATGCTTTCGACGAAGCGGATCTGCTGGCCTGGCACGAGCGCGTTCGGCGCTTGCTCGGCGCGGATGCTGCGCTCGCCTTTGTCGTGGAGCCGAAAATTGACGGCCTGGCGGTGGCCTTAACCTATCAAGACGGGCACCTGGTGCGCGGCGCAACCCGTGGCGATGGCGAGGTGGGTGAGGATGTGACCGCTAACCTGCGCACGCTAGCGAGCGTCCCGCTGACCCTGCGCAGCGACCAGCCGCCAGCGTTGATCGAGATTCGCGGTGAGGTGTATATGCGCCTGGCCGACTTTGAGGAGTTAAATCAACGACTGGCGGCGGCAGGCGAACGTATAGCAGCCAACCCACGCAACGCGGCCGCCGGTTCGCTGCGTCAGAAAGATCCGGCGATCACCGCCACACGCCCGCTGCGCTTTTTCGCTTATGCCGTCGGGCCAGTGCAGGGCGCTGACCTACGCTCGCAGTGGGAGACGCTCCGCTACCTGCAGACGCTGGGCTTGCCCACCAACCACGATGCGCGCCATTTTACTGACTTTGCCGACGTGCTGGCCTATTGTCAGCAGTGGATGGCTCGCCGCGATAGCCTGCCCTATGAGGCCGACGGCATGGTGATCAAGGTCGATAACTTTGGGCAGCAAGCTGAACTGGGCGTGGTGGGCCGCGATCCGCGCTGGGCGATTGCGTACAAGTTCCCAGCACGCGAAGCAACAACGCGGCTGCTGAACATTGTGGTGAACGTGGGGCGCACCGGCGTGGTAACACCGAATGCCGAACTGGAGCCCGTGCTGCTGGGTGGTGTTACGGTGCGCAATGCTAGTCTGCACAACGACGACTATATTCGCCAGCGGGATATTCGCATCGGTGACATGGTGGTAATCAAGCGTGCAGGCGATGTTATTCCGTATGTGATCGGGCCAGTGATCAGCCAGCGCACGGGGACGGAACAACCGTATGTCTTTCCCAAGCATTGCCCGGCCTGTGACACGCCATTGGAACGAGTGGAAGGCGAGGCCGCCTGGCGCTGCCCCAACTTTGGCATCTGTCCGGCTCAACTGGTGCGGCGTGTGGAACATTTCGTCAGCCGTAGCGCAATGGACATCGTGGGCATTGGCGAGAAACAGGCCGAACTGTTTGTGACCCAGGGAGTAATCAATGATGTCGCTGATTTATATTATGTCAAGTCAGACGATCTAGCGGGCATGGAAGGCTTTGGCTCGCGGCGCATTGCCAACCTGTTACAGGCGATTGAACAATCGAAACAACGCCCGCTGGAACGCCTGATCGTTGGCCTGGGCATTCGCTATGTTGGCAGTGTGGCGGCGCAGTTGCTAGCGCGGCACCTGGGTAGCCTGGACGCCTTGATGAACGCGACCCAGGCCGAGCTGGAGGAGATCGAGGGCATTGGCCCGGTGGCCGCGGCCAGTATCGTGGATTTCTTTCAGCGCCCGGAGGAGCAACAGGTCATTGCCAAACTGCGTGCGGCAGGCCTGACGCTGACGGCCACCCCGCCGCCGCCGCCCCAGAGCGACGGTCTGGCTGGCAAGACGTTTGTACTGACGGGGACGCTGCCCACGCTGACCCGCGAGGCGGCGGCGGCGCTGATCCAGGCCCACGGTGGGAAGGTCACGAGCAGTGTGACGAAGAAGACCAGCTATGTGGTGGCGGGGGCCGATGCGGGCAGCAAGCTGGCAAAGGCGCAGGAGTTGGGCATTCCGCTGCTCGATGAGGACGGGCTGCGGGCGCTGGTGGCTGCCTTGGACGCCAAGACACCATCCGCACCGGCACCGGAGGCCAATTCTGCCCCAGATAGTCAACTCCGCTTTGAAGATCTGTAAGACCGTTTCGACGTGACCCTTCGGCATGTTCGTGTCATGCACACGCGATCGGCGGTCGTGCATCACCCCATATGGCGCGGATGCGCGGATGCGCGGATGCGCGAGGCGTCTTCGCATCTTCGCATCTTCGCGTCTGGTCTCATACCAATTTGACTTCGAGCTTCCGCATCCTTTGGTCTCTCTTACGCTTTCTCATACGACAACAAAGCCCCCTCCCTGGAAAGAGATGTCGCGGGACGTAGCGGCGTTGCATGCAACGCCGCTCCACCGACATCCACACATGGGCGGGGGCCTCCGGCCCCCGCACCCCCGCCGCGACGCAGTCTCGTTGGAGGACGAATGGCACGCACATGCGGAATATTCAACTCGAAACGGTATGAGACCCAAAAGAGGGTCGCTTCCACACGGCCGCAGGCGCAAAAGCTTGTCCCGTTCGACTACGCTCAGGGCAAGCTCTGAGCGAAGGTGAAGGGACGGGGGGTGTGAGCGACCGCGACCGCGTGTGCATGACAAGAACATGCGGAAGGGTCACGTCGAAACGGTATAAGTCCTGCCGGATTTTTGTAACCGTTCAGGTGGGGTGGTTTGGAGGGGCCGTACCGTACTTTTCCAGACGTTTCTTTTTCGACCCGTTGTGGCGGCTTTACCGCCACAACGGGTCGAGAAGAGGGGTTCGCCGGGGCCTGCGGCCCCGCATCCCCGCTGGCGAACGTTTCCCTGAGCGATTACGGATTTTTTGCAAATGGGACATTGGATTGGTATCATTCTACAACTGCGCTCGATCCGGGTGAACCCAGCCCTGTTCGCGTGCCAGGTTCGCGGCTTCATAGCGGTGTTTAAGTTCCAGTTTGTGCAAAATATTATGCACATGCTGCTTAACGGTACGCAACGTGATATACAGCTTATCGGCAATCTCTTTATTGCTGCAACCCTGTGCCACCAGTTGCAGCACCTCCAGTTCGCGGGTCGTCAGCGGGGTTGTGGTGACGTACTCTGCTGCGACCTGGGCCTTGAGTTGCGCCAGACGATCAAACAACTGAGCGGTGATCTGCGGCGAACAGCGGGCGTATCCCTGTGACACCATCCAGATCGTATCGGCCACTTCTTCGGGTGCCGCCCCCCGGAGGGTATAGCCACTGGCACCGGCCTCAATGCAGGCCAGGATCAATTCGACATCGTCTATCAGTTCCAGCAGAACCACAGCGGCTGGCGGTGTACACTGTCGCCAGAAGAATATCCAGTTCTGCGCAGTCGTGCGGCCAATACTGCTGTCCAGGAGTACCACGTGTCCCTGCGGACTGGGCGGTGGGTGAACCTGAATCGGCTCTCCACTGTAGGTGGCAATTAGTTGCACATACATCCGCCGCGATAGCAGCGCCACCAATCCCTCGCTTAACAGGCGGCTGTTACTCACGATGCTGATCGCTATCTGCTGGTTCATGCGGTCTTACCCCCTTGTAAGATGCGGTACGTTGCTCATGCTGGTGCCCAACTTCGCATGCAGCGAAATGTTGGGCACCAGCAGATAGTGCAAGCATCTACCAATTGTACATTGGAGTCCCGGCTTTTGCCTGGGTCTCGCTCCGTTCCGGCTAATGAAGTTTGAAAAAATAGTTCGGATAGGAAGTACGGTCGCCATGCTTCGCTTCTGACTTGCCATGGCAACGCAGGCCCGGCTGAAGCCGGGACTCCGGTTCGTCGCGTATCCCGGCAACGCAGGCCCGGCTCAATCCGGGACTCCGGGCAACGCAGGCCCGGCTCAAGCCGGGACTTCGGTCTGTCGCGTATCCAGATGGATTTTTCAACGTTCATCAGCCGGGACTCTAGTACTGCACGACGTATGTAGGATTGCTATGCTGCGGATGTTTCATTCTACGACGAAGTTGAATGGAGACAAAAATGAAGATTATGAGTCTATTATATCTACAATAAACTGATTTTGCAGCCCTTTTTGCTCGTTTTGTGTCTGATCTGTATCTTTTACTGGATCTCGATACAGAACAGTATTCTCCCATCGACTCTGGCCCCAGAATGTATCCTGGGGACGTTATGCGGCCTGATGAGAGATGCTACACTGACCACACGCTGCTGAGGAGCCTGGGGAGGGAAACATATGCGATGGTGGTGCCTGACACGTTTGAGTATGGCAACCGGCCAATGACTCAAATACGGGTGGTCATTGCCAATATGCCAGAAGTGTTGCTCCAGATGGTGGCGCAGGCAATTGCGGAGCAACCCGATATGCTGCTAGTTGGGCAGGCACGTGACAATCTGGAAGTCTTGCAGGCAGCCCAGACCGATGTCGATCTGATAATTCTGGGCGCAACGCAGGTAACGCCCTGCCCCGGCATATGTAGCCATTTGTTGAGTGAGTTTCCGCAGTTGAAAATTCTGTTAGTGGCACCCGGTAGTGATGTGGGGCGTGCTTACTGGCTGGGTTTACGCCAGCGCAAGGTAGCAACGACTTCCATGGCGATTTTGCTGCACAACATCCGCCAGTTGCACCAGTTTGATGTGATGGATTAAGACCAATCCGATGTCCATTTCGCAAAAATTCGTGGGTATTCGTGGTATTCGTGGTTCTAGCGCAGGTCAGACCAGATTCGAACCCCAATGCGGCAAATCGGGCCTCGTCAAAACAAAATTTCGTGGTTCTAGCGCAGGTCAGACCAGATTCGAACCGTCGTTTTGGCGGGGTTGAAACCAGATTGGTATAAGAACACAATGGCGAACTATCGGGCCATTAGAGCCACCTGCGAGGCAGTGCTACGCGTGCTGGAACAGACCTGGGATCAGGCGAGCATGTTTAACGGCGCTCATCTCGATTTTGTAGTCTACCACACGCAACAGTTCCAGCAGCGTCCGGTGCGTACCGGTGTATCCCTGTTCCTCTACAACGTCAGCATCAACACGACCCAGCGCATCCCACCCGCCCGCCCCGGATCAGGTGCTACCGCACGCCCACCGCAGTTGCCGCTGGATCTGCATGTTCTGCTGACGCCCTGGGCCGACGAGGCGTCGTTGCAACAGGATATTCTGGGCTGGATGCTGCGCGTGCTGGAGGATAATCCGCTGCTTGCGGCGGCACTGCTCAATACACCCTCGGATGTGGTCTTTGATCCTGATGAGACGGTTGAGATCGTGGGTGGATTTTTGACGATAGAGGACATGCTGCGCATCTGGGATGGGTTGCCGGGTGATTTTCAACTGTCAGTACCTTACACCGCCCGCGTGGTGCGCATTGACTCGGAGCGCGAGGTTCTACGCGGCGGCCCGGTGTTGACCCGTGAACTGGATTTTGGGCAGGTCTGACATGCCATTTGTCTCGTTGGAAAAAGTGATCAAACGCGCTCCTTTGGGATTGCGCTGTATGGATATTGTCCGTGACATGCCGGTTACCACTGGCTTGATCGTCGAGGCTCGCCCACGTACTGCGACTACGCCACCCATAGTCGCCCTGCGTTCACCAGTTTCGGGCATCTATGGGTTTCGCTCGCTGCCCGGTCTGCGCGATTACGAACTGGGCTTGCGTCCCGCCAGCGACTGGTGTACCAACGGTGGCACGCCCGCAGAGGCGAACTTTGTCGTTACGCTTACCGACTCCCAGGAGTCCAGGCTTTAGCCTGGACGTGGGTGCGCCACCTCCCAGGAGTCCAGGCTTTAGCCGGGACTCCACGGTTACAACGGCAATAGGCTTGCTATAATCGCACAAAGGACAGGAAAAAACCATGGTCTACACCATGCCCAATCTCCCCCGCATAAGCTGCATTATGCCCACTCACAATCGTCGCCCGTTCGTCGAGCGGTCGCTGGTCTACTTTGCCCGCCAGGATTATCCCAACCGCGAGCTGATAATCATTGACGATGGTGACGACGCGGTAGGTGATCGTATCCCGGCTGACCCGCGCATCCGCTACCGGCGGGTAGCACCCGGCATAAAGCTGGGCGCAAAACGCAACCTGGCCTGTGCTATGGCGAGCGGGCTGATCCTGGCCGAATGGGACGACGACGACTGGTATGGCCCGCAGCGCCTGCGTCAGCAGGTGGCTCCGCTGCTGCAGGGCCAGGCCGACATCAGCGGCCTCACCACGCGCTTTCTCGATCTGGAGCGCTGGCAGGGCTGGACTTGCTCACCGGAGTTGCACCGCCAGATGTTTCTGCGCGACGTGCATGGTGGCACACTGGTTTTCTGGCGCTGGGTGTGGGAACGCCTGGGGCCGTATCCAGCGGTTGACCTCGCCGAGGATGCTATCTTTCTGGACAAGGTCTGTCGGCAGGGAGCGCTGCTGTGCAAACTACCAAATAACAACAGCTTTGTCTACATCCGCCACGGCGCAAATTCATGGCGGTTTGCAACCGGGACGCATCTCAATCCGAATGCCTGGCAGCCGCTGGCCGCCGAAGCGCTCATTCCACCCGAAGATCGCGCCTTTTATCAGACCTGTATGAGTATCCCGCCAGCACACCCTCCGCCCGCTTCTTCAAACAGATTGCGCTAGGGGTACGGATTGGTTTCGCCCTCTAAATGGGTTGACGTAGGTCAGCACCCGGATGTCGTCCGCTGACAGGTCGGCCACCAGGTCGTCCCATCTGGGATAACACTCACTGTCCAGTTCCCAGTTCCACCACAACCGCTGCCCAAAACTCGGGGGGCACTGCCCCACCCAATCTTGCAGCCAGAAAGCGGCCAGCAGCGTAGCGTCAACTTGCAACTGCTGCCAGACCTCACGCACGCACCAGTGAGCCGATTGTGGAATTGATGCTCTCACATCGAGATCTGCATAATATCAATGTGGCTTTATTTGAATGAGATAAGCGAATGTGCTTACCCGATTTCAAGGACATAGTCTCGCTTTTGATAGGGAGACAAGTCTTGGTTGGGATCATCTTACCGGACGACTCGCACACGTTGGACGCCCACGTGCGGCGCTTGACTCGCTCATTGCTGCCATTGTACGGTTGCTACTCGCAATGAAGATGACTTTGCTGATACTGGCGTTCCTGTCATAAACCCGTGGAAAGCGGGGAATGCACCTTAAAGGCCATCTTTTTTGGCAGGCTGCCGCCAACGCGACCAGCATTCGATGGCCCGGTGGGTGCGAGAGGCTTCCTCGTCGGGTGCGCCCATGTCAGCGGGATGGCGCTGGTTGTGGAGGCGGATACACGCTTGCATCCTATGGGGGTGGTCTGATCGGTGCGAATGGAAGATGCGTGTACTCATTCAAGAAATGGGCGTAGTTAATACTGCTCGTTTCATTCATCAATATACACACGGCTTTGGCGACTAGATGCTAGAACGAGAGCAACTCTTCACTGACCTCACAATTGATGACATTGTTGCTGCGGTACAGCAAGAAAAGAAGAGCGGGCAGGAGAAAACCGAACCATAGCGTGGTTAAAGAAAGTACGACAAATCGGTGTACGTTTGAAAAGCGATCTTATTTTGTTCGCAGTACCGATCTACCGAATCCGCCAGCGATCTCGGTGAAGCCTGGTTCTTGGGCCACGAAGCCGCTTTTCATCTCCCTAGTCACCATCAGCCACCTACCACCTCTACGCTATGTGCGTTACAATAGGAGGACAACAAACAGATATGTGCGTCGGAGGTGGGTGATGGCATTTACTGATTTTACGCTTGATATGCTCCGTGTGAGCTTCGGCATTTCTATTCGCCAGGAGCCGCTGTTTACACATGTCGTACCCCTTGCTATTCCGACATGGCTGAAGGAAACGTTGGACAGAGGCATGCCGCTCGCACTTGGAAGCGAGAAGGCACGCTCGGAGTTTATTATTGCCCCTATCTTGCTGGCATTGCGTGACCTCAACCACAACCAGATTACCATATACTCTGGTCAACGCCTGGAAGGTGACCCGGCTGTTGGTCTTGTGGGTGAGTGCGACTTTCTTGTTACGCCAACGCCACCACTTCCCATCATTCAAGCACCGATCATGAGCGTGGTGGAAGCGAAAAAAAATGATATTGAAAGTGGATTAGGGCAATGTGCTGCACAAATGCTGGGAGCGCAACGATATAACATGCGCGATAGTACCGGTATTGAGACGATTTATGGATGTGTTACCACCGGCGAGGTCTGGCAACTACTCAAACTCGACGAGTTGCTGTTGCTGATCGATACCAGGCGATACTACATCAACGAGCTAGAGCTGATTCTTGGGGCTTTCCAGGCCATGATTCAACCGTTCTTGCCCAATACACAAACAGGATCAGTGGCTCATCCATAAGGCCGTCTCCGTGTGTGTGGCCCAACAGATTGCGCCTACAGCGCGACGACCTCCGGCGCAAGATAAGGGCGTTTTTACGTCTGTGTTTTGATTTAATCATTTGTGATACTAATCTGATAGAAATAAGGTACTTTCACGAATTGGAACTAATATAATGGATGACATCTACTTTACCATGATCAACCAATTACGCTCATTTGTGAAATATTTGTTAAGTGTTTGGGGTATATTAAGTGCAATATCTCCTTACTTTCCTCATTATGATAAGCTGAAGATATTAATTCCCCCTCCGGAAAATAATACATTATTGTGTACGTAACCGTTCAGGTGGGGTGGTTGGGCGGGGCACGCCCCCGCCCGGAGGTTCCCGGGG
>CALANA010000214.1 GCA_937925925.1 uncultured Chloroflexales bacterium
GAACGCGGGATGGAGCGCGACGATATCCTGCGGCTGTTTCACTTTCTGGACTGGCTGCTGTGGCTCCCAGACGAGTTGACCACCCGCTTCTGGGAGACGCTGCAGGCCTATGAGGAGGAACACCAGATGACCTATGTCACAAGTATTGAACGTCTGGGCATCGAGAAGGGGTTGCAACAGGGATTACAACAGGGATTGCAACAGGGATTGCAACAGGAACGGCGTTATCTCATTCAGCGCCAACTGACACGGCGGTGTGGCGTGTTATCGCCGGAGATCACCGCGCAGCTTGAGCAGTTGACGATGGCGCAACTAGAGCAACTGGCCGATGCCTTGCTTGACTTTACTGGCCCGGACGACCTGCAGGCGTGGTTGCAGACCACCCGGTAAGCCGGTTGGTCATTTATACTGACTTGGTCATTTATACTGACACGGATGCTGGCTCGTTGGATGTAGCCTGGTAATAATACCTGCCCTCTCCTACATTTTCGTCTGTGGCGAAAATGTAGGAGAGGGCATTTACGAAAGGCGACAAGCTAGCCTCCTTTCTGTGAAGCGTGCCAGCGGTCTGAGCAGTGCAATGCTCGAACGTTCGAACGCTCGAACACTTCAACTCTTTCCGCATTGCCAGGCGATAATGTCCGTCATCCGTCGATCATACACGTGCTGATTACAAATCAATCTGGGCCGGTGGACTGGGCCGTTTGTTGCCCAGTTGTTCCAGAATCGGTGGAATCTCGCCATGGCCCTGATCCGGTGGCACCAGGAGCATATCTTTGGTATAGATCGATGTATGCCGATCATAGAATGACAACTCGTATTGATGCTCCAGGACAATCGCATTGGTGGGGCAGGCGTCTTCGCAGTAGCCACAGAAAATACAGCGCAGCATATTGATCTCATAGGTCGCGGCGTAACGCTCACCAGGCGAGGTGGGATTTTCAGGATCATTCTCAGCGGGCACAACCAGTATCGCATCAGATGGACAGGCTGCCGAGCAGAGCGAACAGCCAATACAACGCTCCAGACCATTTGCAAAGCGCTTCAACTCATGTTTACCACGAAAGCGCTCGCGGACAGGCCGCTTCACCTCCGGGTATTGCACTGTAACCGGTTGCTCGAACATGTAACGCAGCGTTGTGCGTAGTCCTTTGAATAGTTCACCTAGCATCTATCTCTTGCTCCTCTCATACCAACTTGACTTAGACATTCCGCATACGTTGGTTAGTCTGACGCTTGCGCATACGACCACGAGACTTCCCCTGGAAAGCGATGTCGCGGGGTGTAGGGGGCGTTGCATGCAATGCCCCCTACGCCTCCCTCGGCCCCCTGTGGGGGCGCGGCGAAGCCGCGCCGCATCAGAACATGGGCGGGGCCGCAGGCCCCCGCACCCCGCCGTAACACAGTCTCGTTAGAGTACGAATGGCAAGAACATGCGGAAGGTTCACGTCGAAACGGTACCAATGTTTCATTATGGCGATTGCTGCTCAACAGCGGTTGATGGCAACGGCTCCCTCGGCGCAAACTCAATTGATGATCGCGGGCGCACCGTTTGTCCATAGCGTGCGGTCGCATAGAGAATTGCAATCCCTAGCACAAACAACAAAATACTGTGAATCCAGCGATTGGGAATCAGTACCACCACGAAGGCCGTCATAATCACATTGACCAGTCCCAGGGGCAACAGCCGTTTCCAGCCCAGATCCATCAGCATATCATAACGGATACGTGGCCAGGAAGCACGGATCCAGACCGCCAGGAACAGAAAGAAGGCCACTTTGCCCAGGAAGGACAGCAGCGACACAATACCCACCACAAACGCGGCCATACCTGGGCCAGACGACTCGGCCACGATTCCGCCCAGTGTCTCCAGACCGGGAAAGCGCCAGCCTCCCAGAAACAGCGTCACAGCTATCGCGCTCACCGCAATTAACTTAATATACTCGGCCATGAAAAACAAAGCGAACTTCATCGAACCATACTCAGTGTTATAGCCGCCAGTCAACTCCTGCTCGGCTTCCACCAGGTCGAAAGGTGCGCGTACCACTTCCGCTGTAGCGCTGACCATAAACACCACCAGTCCTAAAAATTGGGGTATCATCGCCCACATCCCGGACTGACTGGCGACAATCTCCTGCATACTGAGCGTGCCCGCGATCATCACCGCTCCCAGCACCGCCAACCCCAGTGCCAGTTCATACGAAATAAGTTGTGCCGAGGAGCGAATACTGCCGATCATAGAGTACTTGTTATTGCTGGCCCAACCCGCCAGTGTGATGCCATAGACGCCGACTGATGTGACCGCCAGCAAATAGAGTACGGCCACATTCATATCGGCTACCTGCAAGACATTGTTGAGTTCACCACTCAAGGCCGGATCGAAGCAGGCACGATAATCTCCACCGATATTCCAGCAACCCACTGGTATCACCGCCCAGATAATAATCGCCGGAATCATTGCCAATGCTGGCGCGATCAGATACACCCAGCGATCAGCCGCACTGGGAATAATATCTTCTTTGAAAAACAACTTGACCGCATCGGCAACGGGTTGCAGTACGCCAGCCGGCCCGGCGCGATTGGGGCCAACCCGGTTTTGCAGCCGGGCCAGCACCCGCCGTTCAAACAATGTCAGATAGGCAAAGCCAGTGGTGACTCCCAGGGTGAGCACGAGACACTGGATAAGCAGAATCAAGATATTCATAACAACCTCGTATCAACACAGCGATAGCCCACAAATGACCACGAACAACCAGTTTCTAGTAACCGTTCAGGTGGATTGGTTTGGCGGGGCAGTGCCCCGCCAGGAGGTTCTGTTTCGTGGGGGCCGCAGGCCCCCGCAACTCCCGCTGGTGAACGGTCTCCTGAACGGTTACAGTTTCTATCTCTGCGCGATCTTTGTCAGCGCTACATGCGTGCGTGGGCCAGTCTGTATCATCGAGAGCGGCGCTCCAGATAGATGGGCCGGGATCAACACGCTACCGTCTGTCAGATCGACCACGACCCGTGCCGGTAATTCAATGCCACCTGCTGACGATGATACCCGTACCCGATCGCCCGCCTGAATGCCTAGACGCCGGGAATCGTTGGTGCTGATGGCAACATACGGCGCTGGCACGTGCGACACGAGCAACGAGTCGCGCAACAATGGATCGGCATCATACAGCAGACGCTGCACCAGCAATACAAACGGGTAGCGCTCATCAATCGGCGCTGACTGGATCGGCGCTGTCTCCAGCGTAAATGTTGTGCGCTGCTGTTCAACCGGAGCCGGATATTGCAAACCAACACCCTCAGTGTTCTCATAATTGGTACCGTCGTAGAAATAGTCCTCGTTGGTCTGCCGGCCCCACGTGCCAACCTTGCCAGTCTGTGCTAGACTGGTGTGCGTGATGCCGCTATAGCCCGGCACGGTATCCGCAATAGCGTCAGCTACATCACTGACGGTGATATAGTTCCAGGCCTGCCCATTGCGTGATACCCCCTCCTGCTCACTCCCATCTTGCGACCAGTAGCCTTCTGTCGCCGACTGACTCGCCGCCGCTACAGGCACCAGCATACCGGCCAACGCCTGAGCCACTCCCTGCACAATCGTCCAATCCGCACGACACGCACCGGGTGCAGGACGTGCCTGACGCGCCCGCTGCACGCGCCGCTCGGCGTTGGTATACGTCCCATCACGTTCGGCAAACGAGGCGGACGGCAGCACCACATGCGCAACTTGCGCGGTGGCGGTCAAAAACATATCCTGCACCACCAGAAACTCCAGCGCCTCCAATGCCCCTCGACTGGCCGGAAAATCATTGGCGGGATCAATACCCATCACATACATGCCCCGCACGCGGCCCTCGGTCGCCGCACCCCATATCTCGCGGGCACTCAAGCCGGGTTGTGACAGGGATGTATAACCAGGGCCATAATCGGGACGCACTCCCATATCTAGCGCACCGCGTGCATTGCCACCGGGCAGCAATGCGATCAAGCCGTTGTTCGCTCGACCCACCTTACCGGCCAATACCGCCAGGTTGCCCAGATCATGGGTTAGCATCGGGCCAACTGCAAATGCATCGGCTCCATACATAATAATTCCGTTTTCGGCCTGCACAAACCGCTGCGCCACGGTGCGCAAGGCTTCAACGGTCACACCCGCTGCCTCGGCTGCCGCGTCAACAGCGATCGATTGGAGCGTCGTACGCAACGAGTCCAGGCCAGGGAAGTCCGGCGTGCGTTGCTGTGTATCAACTTCCGCCAGTGCCACGCTCAAAAGCGCTCGTGTGAACTGTAACTCGCTGCCGGCACGGTAGCGCAGACGATGCGTTGCCGAACGCTCCAGTTTCGTCGGGCGGGGGTTGACAACTATCAACTCGCCACCGCGATCAGCGATGCCACGCAAGCGCAGCATATAAAGTGGTGCTTCTTCTTCGGGGTCTGCTCCGAACACCAGCACAGTGGTGCCCTTGCCGAGCGTCATCAAGTTGGTACCACTGCCCACTCCTAACTCAGTGCCAAGGTTATCGGCATGTGGCTCGCCGGGCATACCTACGCGGTGATCCAGGTGCGGGCTATGTAACACCTCGCGGAACAGGCGTTGGAAAGCAAACAAGTCCTCATTGGATAGACGTGGGCCAGCCAGTCCAGCCAGAGCTTCGCCACCTGCCTCGCGCTGGATCGTGGCGAACCGTTCGGCCACCACGCGCAACGCCTCGTCCCATGTTGTTGCAACCAGTTCACCATTACGCCGAATCAGCGGCGTTGTCAGGCGTTCGGTACTCTCCACAAAGCGCTGCCCAAAGCGACCCTTATCGCAAATCCAAATATCGTTGACTGCTCCATTCTCACGCGGCATCACGCGCTTGATCTGGTCGTGGCGCATATCGAGCGCAATATTGCAGCCGACTGGGCAATGGGTACAGATCGATGGCACCGACTTCAGTTCCCACACCCGTGCCCGGAAACGAAAGTCAGCGGTGGTCAGCGCCCCTACCGGGCAGATGTCGGTGGTATTGCCGCTAAACTTACTATCAAAAGGTGGATCGCTCTTGCTGATAATGTGCCAGTTGCGACCCCGGTTTTCATAGCCCAGCACGGGATCATCCGCAATCTCATCCTGGTAGCGCACGCAACGACCACACAGAATGCACCGTTCACGATCAAGCAAAATCAAGTCACCCAGCGGTACCGGCTTTTCAAAATGAACCTTGTCGCTATAATCAAAGCGGCTATTGCCTGGCCCCCACTCCATTGTCAGATTTTGCAGCGGGCATTCGCCGCCTTTGTCACACACGGGACAGTCCAGTGGATGCGAAGTCAACAAAAACTCCAATATACCGCGTTGGGCAAACTTCACCTCGTCGGTCGTGGTCAATACCACCATGCCTTCACTGACGGGCGTGGTACAACCAGTCATCAGCTTGGGCATCATCGCAATAATCGGTTTGCCCTCAGCATCTTTCTCTACCTGACCGGTTGCTCGATCAACTTTGGGCGTACCAATGGCAACCAGGCACATACGGCACATACCCACTGGTTTCATGCGCGGATGGTAGCAGAAAACCGGAATGGAAATACCTGCCACACGTGCCGCATCCACCACATTTGTCCCTGCCGGTACGGTCACAGGGACTCCATCTATAGTCACATGTATCTCAGGCATGTCTCCCTCACCTGGGGTAAGCTGGCTTATATTCACAGCAGGCAAGTGTACTAGCGACTGGTCAATTCTAACCGATGTTCAGCGTGTTGGACTTTGACCAGGGTTTCAAACTCTTCTGGAAACAGATCCAGCGCACTCTTGATGGGCATAACCGCGCTTTCACCCAGAAGACACAGACAGTTCCCAGCCATCTGGCGATAAATATCGTGCAAGGTTGGAATATCATCCGCGTGGCCGTGATGCTCTTCCGTCATGCGGTGCAATACTCGCACCAGCCAGTGCGTCCCTTCCCGACAGGGTGTACACTTGCCACAACTCTCATGCTTAAAGAACTCGTCCATCTTGTAGGCCACATGCGGCGCACTGACTGTATCATTGAGAACAATCACGCCACCGGAGCCAAGCATCGTCCCCGCTGCTGCCAGTGACTCGTAATCCAGTGCGACATCGAGTTGATCGCCCGTGAGCCAGGGTGCCGAAGCGCCACCCGGCACCACAATCTTGACTGGACGATCCTCGCGCATCCCCCCGCCATACTCCGGGCTGTAAATGAGTTCGCGCAACGGTACCCCAAACGGCAACTCATAATTGCCAGGGCGATTCACATGCCCACACAGCGAGAAGGCCTTGGTACCAGGACTCTTCTCAGTACCAAAGCTGCGGTACCAGGCTACGCCCTTCTCCACAATCGGCGGCACGTTAATCAACGTCTCTACATTATTGATAATCGTTGGCTTACCATACAAGCCAGCCACGGCTGGGAAGGGAGGCTTGAGGCGCGGTTGTCCAATCTTGCCCTCCAGCGATTCCATCAACGCCGTCTCCTCACCGCAGATATAGGCCCCGGCACCGCGATGCACGTACAGATCAAGATCATAGCCACTACCGAGAATATTCTTGCCGAGGAACCCGGAGGCATAGGCCTGCGCAATCGCATGCTCCAGCGTGCGCGACGCCGCCGCAAACTCGCCGCGAGTGTAAATGTAGGCCGTATGGCACTCGATAGCATAGGCCGAGATAATAATGCCCTCTATCAACTGATGCGGGTTGCGGTCAATAATCTGGTGGTTATTAAACGTGCCTGGCTCGCTCTCATCGCAGTTGCAGAGCAAGTAGCGCGGATACACTCCTTTCGGCAAAAAGCCCCATTTCACACCGGTAGGAAACCCGGCCCCTCCGCGCCCGCGCAAGCCTGCATCGCGCACCATAGTGACAATCTCAGCCGGAGTTTTATGCTTCACCGCCTGGCGTAGAGCTTCATAACCACCATGCTTCAAATAGACATCAAAATCAGCAATATCTGGTATCTGTACATCTCGTAACACAATATATTCAGAGAGTGCCATACAGCGCTCCATTTCTAGTGCAAGTAAGTAGTAACGACTTCTCGTGTAAGTATGCAGTAACGACTTCTTATGCAGAAAGTAGGAACGACTTGAGTCGTTTCCGGCGTACCAGAAAGTAGGAACGACTTGAGTCGTTTCCAGCGTTCTTACCCACCTGAAGCCGTTACGTCAAATAGACACACGTTCTATATAGTACGACGACTTCTCGTACAAATAATGTAGGAACGACTTGAGTCGTTTCCGGCGTACCAGAAAGTAGGAATGACTTGAGTCGTTTCCAGCGTTCTTACCCACCTGAAGCCGTTACGTCGAATAGATAAACGTTCCGCATGGTGCGACGATTTCTATAACAAATCCATTCCTATTGTGAACCTGAATTCCAGGTTTGATGCTGGGATGAACCATAGCCTGAATCAGAGCGCAACCACACTCTGTTCAAAATCATTGTCAAGCAGACTCGCCCTCTGCACGCGGTGCATCCTGCTGAGCGGCATGAGCGGGCGTCGCACTCCCATCCTCATTGTCTAGATCAGGATGTGCCCCTGCCGATGAGCGATCCGGTGAGGGCGCAACGGGCGATTCGGCAGCAATACGTTGTTCCGCCACAGCCTGAGCAGGTTCTGGCGCTACACTCTGCTGAACCTGAGTGTTGATTTTGTGGGCTTCACGGCGCTGCACCCCTGATGTGGCCGATCCTGGAATGTCACCCAGTCGGCGTTCAATCAAGCGCATGGTGCCGTTGGCGGTAAACTCATAATCCTCGGCTGCATGACCGGAGATGCTCAAAGCTTCGCCGCTTTCGACCCGCGCTCGTAGCTCACGCAACATTGTATCAACGCGCTCCGGGGTGACATTGTAGATATATTCGAGGTTCGCCTGCACCACCGGTGCCCGATCACAGGCAGCCAGGCACTTGACCCGCTGGAGTGTGAACATCCCATCCTGCGTGATTTGCTCTTCGCTTATATCAAGCTGTTGCTTGATCACGGCAATAACCTCCTCGGCCCCCAGATAGCAGCAAGGCACATCATCACAGACTTGTATCACCCACTTGCCAACGGGACGCTCATAAAAGAGGGTGTAGAAACTCACCACCTCAAACACATCGGTATAGGGCATACTGAGGATGTCGGCAACTTCGCGGATAACATCGCGGCTGAGATACCCATATGTATCCTGCGCAATGTAGAGCAGTGGTAAGACCGCACTGCGTTGATCAGCATAGCGAGATCGGATAGCTTCGATCTCGGCGGTGTGTGTATCTTTTAGCATAGCACGTTTCAGGCTATAGCCGCCGGGCAACGCACATCGCCAGGCAAATAGGCACTGTTCGATAGCGTTGGTCCATGGGCTATCCTCCTCTTCCTCTTCTCTGCTTAACGATCAACTTCTCCCAGAACTGGATCAAGACTGGCGATCAATGCTACTAGATCCGCCACCAGGCGTCCGCGAGCCATATGCGGCAGCGCCTGCAGGTTAATGAATGAAGGCGCACGAAAATGAACACGATAGGGTTTCGGGCCACCATCGCTCACAAGATACGTGCCCAGGATACCCCGAGGTGACTCGATGCCGACATACGCATCGCCACGCGGCACTTTGAAGCCCTCCGTCCACAGCTTGAAGTGATGGATCAACGACTCCATACTGTGGGTAATCTCATGCTTGGGTGGCGGCACGATCTTGCGATCCGCAGTGACATACGGCCCAGGCCCCATATCCACCAGACGTTGATGTGCCTGTTGCGCAATGCGCAGGCTCTGGCGCATTTCGGCAATCCGCACCAGATAGCGGTCATAGTTATCGCCATTTTTCCCAATCGGCACGTCGAAATCATACGTTTCATAGCCGGAATAGGGGATCAGTTTGCGCATATCCAGATTTACCCCACAAGCGCGTAAGTTGGCCCCACTCAGGCCATACGCTATCGCATCCTCAGCGCTAATGGGTGCCACATCAACCGATCGTTCCAGCCACAGCGGGTTTCTGGTCAGCAGATCTTCATACTCATCGATATGATCTGACATATGGTCGAGAAAATGCTTGACAGTGGGCAAGAAATCATCAGTCAAGTCATAGGCCAGACCGCCTACGCGAAAGTAACTGGTCATCATACGTGCGCCACTGACCAGTTCAAAAATGTCCAGGATTTCCTCGCGCTCCCGAAACGCATACAGGAACACGCTCATCGCAGCCAGGTCAAGCGCATGTGTACCAAGCCACACCAGGTGTGACCCGATTCGCGTCAACTCGGTCAACAATACCCGAATCGTCTGCACTCGTACTGGTATCTCACAGTCCAGCAATTTTTCGACCGCCAGCACATAACTCAGATTATTCGACAGAGGTGCAAGATAATCCGTGCGATCGGTCAAGACGACCGCCTTCTGATACGTCTTGCTCTCCATCGTCTTCTCAATGCCGGTGTGGAGATAGCCCACATCGGGGGCCACATTGACCACAACCTCACCATCAAGCTCCAGCACCAGGCGTAACACCCCGTGAGTACTGGGATGGTGTGGCCCCATATTCAGCACCATCGTCTCTTTGTTGCCACTCCGGGCGGGTTCGGTTATTTCACGAGGAGAGGGCACTGTTAATGTTGTCATACAAAACCTCTACGAGAAGCAGGCGCTCCGGTCAGGAGCCAGCCATGCGCCTCAGTTGACTGCCACCTCGAACCATTCGTATTACGATCAACATCATTCCCGCACAAAATGTTTCTGGGCATAGATTGCATCCTGGTTAAACGTAAATGCGACCTCTTCATAGCCCAGTGGCACATCCTTACGCTGCGGATGTCCCTCCCAATCTTCAGGCATGAGAATACGTTCAAGTGACGGATGATTGCGAAAGATTATACCGAACATGTCATAGGCTTCACGTTCTTGCCAGTTTGCTGTCGGCCACAGTACTGTGAGCGTCGGTACGGTGGGATCAGCTTCAGGAACCCCCACTTTAAGGCATACACGATGGCGGTTAGACAGTGAGAGCAGATGATAGACGACCTCAAAGCGCGGTTCACGACCCAGATAGTCGACACCACACAGGTTTTCGAGATACACATAGCGCAACTCTGGCGTATCACGCAGAAATTGCGCTACTGCTACCAGATGTTCGCGAGGAAGCACCACCTGCAACTCACCCCGAAACTCACTCATACTGGTCAGCGCCTGCGGGAAGGCTTCACGTAAGCGTTGTGATAGGATTACATTATCCATAAGTTTGTATTTATTATAGGGCCGTAAACAGTATTAAATTTAAACATAGTTGAACTCATGATCTGCCTATAAGTGCCATTGTGCCCAGTTTCATCTGCCCCGATGAACATGACGGCTACAGGTGAACAACACGACCATGACTAACCATCAAGCGAAACCTTGACCACCCTGTTATCAGGCCTTTTTGTTGGGCAGCGCAACCTGGATCAGGTTGTTGCTTTTAACATGGATTGGCTCACGCTTCCCTGGCTCAATCAACTTCTCCTGGCTTACCTTCTCGTGCAGCATCATGATGCCATCGATTAATGCTTCGGGACGCGGTGGACACCCGGCGACATAGACATCAACCGGGATGATCTCATCCACCCCCTGCACAATCGCATAGTTGTTATACACCCCACCACAGGAGGCACAATCACCCATTGCAATCACCCACTTCGGGTCGCTCATTTGATCATAGAGACGCCGCACAACCGGTGCCATTTTACGCGAAACGCGCCCGGCAACAATCATCAGATCGGCCTGACGGGGGGAAGGCCGGTTCAATTCCATACCGAAGCGCGAGAGGTCATAATTGCTGGCCTGAGCGCCCATCATCTCAATCGCGCAACATGCCAGCCCAAACAGAAGCGGCCACATCGCCCGAGTACGCCCCCAGTTCACTGCTGTCTCTAACGTCGTCGTAAACATGCCTAAGTCGCCAGCTTTTTGTTCTATTCCCATCGCAATGCTCCTTTCTTCCATTCATACACGAAACCAACAATGAGTAGAATCAGGAAGAAACCCATGACACTCAAGCCATACAAACCCATCTCTCGAAAAACCAGGGCATATGGAAACAGAAAGATAACTTCAATGTCGAATACAATAAAAAGCATGGCGACCACATAAAATTTCACTCCAAAGCGCCGTTGGGCCGGGCCAATTGGTTCCATACCCGACTCATAGGGTGCCAGCTTCCGTGCCGTAAATTTTCGCGGCCCCAGTTGTGACGAGAGCAATATGACAAACGCTGCAATACCCAGGGCAATAACAAAGAGTACCAGAATAGGCAAGTAGTCCGCGAGCATAGTGGGACACTCCAAATCGTGATAGCTTAAGAACACCAAATTGTTTCGAAACTAAAGTCTATCTAAATTATACCGCAATCCCTGGCTGTGTCAAAACAATATCTATAGGTACCTGTTCAGACCTGGGGCAGTGCTGTCGTCAGCATTCATGTTTCTCCTGGGCGCGCGGGCCGGGTGTCCACGCATGCGCGACGGCGAGCGGAGACGCCCGCGCTCCCAGGCGTACCAGGCGGGCGGGACGCCCGCGCGCCCAGGCCGCGTGCATGCGCGACGGCGGGCGGGGACGCCCGCGCTCCCAGGCTGTGAACCCGTACATCTATATGACATCGATAGGGGACACGCACGTTGCCGTATCCCCTTTGCTCCTGAAAGCGAGGGCAAGCTGCCCTCACATGCTCGACGGGGGCCGGATGATTACGAGGGAGCCGCCCGCGCTCCTGACGTACCTGTTACTATTACCCCAGGTGTGAACGGTTACACGGCAACCAACACTGCTGGTTGCGCAACATGATGGTATAATCACCCTCATTATGCAAAGATAAGGCTTCCAATACAGGGAGGACTCTATGACTGTAACACCGTATGCAGTGCCAGACGGAGAACGCATTACTATCAATAATGGGCGACTGCATGTGCCTGAGCGACCAATCATCCCGTTCGTAGAGGGTGATGGAACGGGCCCCGATATCTGGCGAGCCAGTGTGCGCGTGTTTGATGCCGCCGTTGAACGCGCCTATGGCTCTCGCCGCAAGCTAATGTGGATGGAGGTGCTGGCCGGGGAAAAGGCTTTTCGGGAAACAGGCAACTGGTTACCAGAGGAGACGGTTCAGGCTTTTCAGACCTACCTGGTGGGCATAAAAGGGCCGCTCACTACCCCGGTTGGCGGTGGTATTCGTAGCCTGAATGTTGCCCTACGTCAAATGCTGGATCTCTATGTCTGTTTGCGCCCGGTACGCTATTTTGAGGGTGTACCTTCACCGGTAAGGCGGCCAGAATTAGTTGATATGGTCATTTTCCGTGAGAATACCGAAGATATTTATGCCGGTATCGAGTATCGCGCCGGAACCCTCGAGTCACAACAGGTGCTGGATTTTCTACAGACGCATTATCCCCAGGACTTTGCCAAAGTGCGGTTTGGCACCACCGCAAAGGTGCGCGAGTTTTTTGATCTGACCGGTCAGCCTGCCGATACTGGGATCGAAGTGGGGATTGGCATTAAACCCGTAAGCCGTGCCGGTACCGAACGCCTGGTTGCGGCAGCTATTCAGTATGCAATTGCCCATCATCGCCGTAGTATCACCCTGGTTCACAAAGGTAACATTATGAAGTTTACCGAAGGGGCTTTCCGTGACTGGGGCTATGATCTGGCTGAACGTGCATATGGTGACTACACCTATACCTGGGCTCAATGGGAGCGGACGAAGGGCGAACGCGGCGAGGCTGCAGCCAACGCTGAACAAAATGCGGCGATTGAGTCCGGCAAAATCCTGGTCAAAGACTCGATTGTCGATATTACCCTGCAACAGGTGTTGACTCGACCAGAAGACTTCGATGTCATTGCCACGCTCAACCTCAATGGTGATTATCTCAGCGATGCACTGGCGGCACAGGTGGGCGGCATTGGTATTGCGCCGGGCGGTAATATCAACTACATGACCGGCCATGCTATTTTTGAGGCAACCCACGGCACCGCACCTAAATATGCCAACCTGGATAAAGTCAATCCAACCAGTGTGATCCTGAGTGGCGATTTGATGTTGCGCTACATGGGCTGGAACGAGGCCGCCGATCTGATTATCAGCGCCCTCGAGCGCACCATTGCCAGCCGGATCGTGACCTATGATTTTGCGCGGCAAATGAGTGATGCCAAAGAAGCCAGCACATCGGCTTTTGCCAATGTCTTGATCGCCAACATGGGCTAGTGGTTGACCACCGTGATGTTAAGGGATACGTACGAACGACGAACGTCGTTCCTGAGGCCGTAGGAACGACGTTCGTCGTTCCTACATACTCCGCATATTCAGTGTGGCTGACCACTAGTACACGATGACGGAAAGATCTCCCGGGTGTTGTCATGCTGAGCGCAGCGCAGCAGCTTGCGGAGCGCAACAGCTTGCGGAGCGCAGCATCGTCGCCGCGCGTTGTCATGCTGAGCGCAGCGCAGCATCGTCGCAGCGCAGCATCGTCCCTGCTGGTGGGATGAGATCCTTCGCTTCGCTCAGGATGCCATGCGCTCTGCTCAGGATGCCATGCGCTCTGCTCAGGATGCCATGCGCTCTGCTCAGGATGCCATTCAACGTATGGAGGTAGGTAGGCCTTGTTGTACTAGTGGTTGACCACCGTGATGTTCAGGGATACATAGTAATGACTAAAGTCGTTCCTGAGTATGTAGGAACGACGTTCGTCGTTCCTACATACTCCACATATTCAGTGTGGCTGACCACTATACACGATGACAGAAATAGCTCCAGGGTGTTGTCATGCTGAGCGGAGCGCAGCAGCTTGCGCAGGGTGTTGTTATGCTGAGCGGAGCGAAGCAGCTTGCGGAGCGAAGCAGCTTACCCTCTGATGGGATCAAGATCCTTCGCTCCGCTCAGGATGCCAGACGCTCCGGCTACGCCTCCGCTCAGGATGCCAGACAACGTATGAAGGTAGTTAGGCCCTCTTGTACTAGCCTGTCCCTGGCGCTCCACATGGATTATGATGGCCCCCAGCCACGTGCCTCAACGAACTGGAAGATATCGGTATCACTAATAATCCCAACCGGGCGACCTTCCTGTTTGACCACCACCCGGCGAATGTTAGCCTCC
>CALANA010000215.1 GCA_937925925.1 uncultured Chloroflexales bacterium
CGCACCAGAAAGGAACATGGGCGGGGGCCTGCGGCCCCCGCCCCCCGCCGAGACGCTGGCGCGTGGGCGTACGAATGGCACGACCATGCGGAATGGTCACGTCGAAACGGTATGACTCGGTTATCGCATCGTATCATCTTAACCTGCACAATACTTTGGTGTGCGTTTTTGTATAGTATAGCCGTTGTGGTTATTCAATTGGGCAGCGTATACTAGGAAGAAGATCCAGATTCCATAGACGTGCATTGCTGTCCCTTGGTACACCACATGTGATGACCGAGGGGTTGCTATTTGGAGGAAATCATGACGGGCAAGCGCATTCTGATTGCAGATGATGAAGCGGTTGTACTCACAAGTTTGCGCAAATCACTCGAGCATCTAGGCTACCTGGTGGTCGGTGAGATCGAAGATGGCATGAGTGTGATTTATATGACCCGCCAGTTGCGCCCCGATGTCATCCTGGTCGACAAAGATATGCCACGTATGGATGGCATTGCGGTCGCACGTGTGTTGAATGAAGAACAACTGGCTCCAGTCATTTTGATTGCCAATTCTACGGATCGTGAACTGGTGATGCGGGCACGTGAAGCAGGTATTCTCGGTTGCCTGGTCAAGCCCATTCACGAGAGTACCCTGATGCCCATCATCGAAGTAGCCTGCGCACGCTGGGCCGAACAGCATACCCGTAAACAGGAGTTACACCAATTGCGCGAGAAACTGGAGACACGCAAGGTGATTGAACGTGCCAAGGGCTATTTGATGGACAGTCAGGGACTACGTGAGGCCGAGGCATTTCGTAAAATCCAGCAGTTGGCAATGAATAGTCGCAAATCCATGAAAGAAGTGGCGCAGGCGATAATTATCGCCCAGCAAATTGCTCCTTGATACAGCTCCTCGCAACGGAACGCTGGACTTCCGATCTCCACTAGTGCGAATATCCGTGCTATTTTTCGGACAGGAATCACAGGCAAAGACGCCTGTTCCTGTTTGTATATACCCTATTACACCTATCTCCTTTGCACAACACCACATTCCCCATTCTCTGATAAGATAGAACCCCAGGACGTACGCGGTCGCGTGAACACCACGTCCCTTCACCTTCGTTCAGGACAAGCTTGTGCGCCGGAGTTTACCCCATTCGACTGCGCTCAGGGCAAGCTCTGAGCGAAGCCGAATGGGGCAGCGTGGAAGCAACTCTTTTTTTCTCCACATTTTCGCCGTAGGCGAAAAAATGGGAACCAGAAGCGAACTGCCGCGGACGAAACGCGGCGGCGGATGCCCCACCGCGTCTGTCCGCACAGAAGGAAGAAGTCCCCCGCTGTCCCTCCACCCCTCCGAGCAGGGGGGGGAGGCAACAAGAGGCGAAAGGTCGAAGTCAAGTTGGTATTAGAGCCTGTCTGACAAGCATGTGGGTACGACCAGGTGTGCCGAAGGGGTACACCTGGTCTGGCCTGAAACCAGATGTACTCTATGATGCTTAACCTGGAAAGCATCTCGTAGCCTGGCAATGCTAAACCAGCATCACAGATGCACTCTGTTCACCATCATAGACGAAAATTGGCAACACAAGAAAGAGGGACAACCATGCTTCAATCGAATGCTTCATCACCAGGCGCGACTCGCCATGCAGTGATACTTGCTGCGGGTGAGTCGCGCCGAACCAGGCCATTGACCCTCCGGCGGCCCAAACCACTCATTCCGCTGGCAGGACAACCGCTGCTGGCCCATATTCTGGATGAATTGGTAGGACTGATTACGCAGGTAACGCTGGTTGTCGGCTATCGGGCCGAGGACATTCAACGCCACTTTGGCGATAGCTATCGTGGGATAGACCTATGCTATGTACACCAGCAACAGATTAGCGGCACCGCCAGCGCCTTGCTTTCCGTCGCCGATCAGGTACACGAGCCTTTCTTGATGCTCTATGGCGATAATCTGATCAGCCGTGCCGATCTCCTTAATGTCTGTCAGCAGCGCTATTGTATGGCCGCCCTACCGGTCGCTGCGCCCCAGTCGTTTGGTATTCTACAAATTGCCGATGATCATGTAGTAGGCATCATTGAGAAACCGGCACAGGCTGCCCCCGGATCACTGGCGAATCCGGGCATTTTTCACTTTGATCAGCAAGTCTTTTCACTCTTGCGGCACATTCGGCCTTCACCACGCGGGGAGTATGAGCTAACCGATGTTATCGGACTACTGGCACAATCAACACCAGTCGGATACAGCCGCTGTACCGGGCACTGGATACCGGTTGGTACGCCATGGGAAGCATTGATTGCTGCTCTGTTTTTGCTACAGTATCACGTGACGGAGGTGCCTGTATCACCTACGGCTGCCCAGTTAGGGCCAGATACCCTGATCAACCAGGCGGTGCAGGTAGGGCAGGCGCAGATCGGGGCTAACTGCCGGATCATCGGGCCTACCATGATTGACGATGGTGTAGTTATTGGCAATAATTGCGTGATTGAACATAGCATGCTGGCAGCAGGTGTAACCATTGGCGATAACTGCGTGATTCGCCATTCTGCCTTGCATACCGGAGTATTGATCGGTGCGGATTGTACGGTAGCCAGCAGTGTGTTGGACGACGGCGCGTGCATTGGAGCGCAGACGCACTTGCCAGCTCGCCAGTTTCCTGATATTGTCCCCACTGCCCACACGATGGGACGGTTAGAGCCAGCATTGCTCTACACCCGTGGAGCAGTATTGGGGCCAGGTGTTTTGCTGCCCGCTGGCACTACGCTTGAGCCGGGTACGATCGTATGTCCGGCGACCTGAAGCGCCTGTTTTGGGTTGCAGGTTGCAGGTTGCAGATTTTCTTGAAGTGCGTATGTGCGTCTGTACGAACCTGCGAACTTATAGCTGCGCACAAGGTAACCTACCCTGACGGAGTTATACCAATTTGACTTCGACCTTCCGCATCCTTTGGTCTGTCTTACGCTTGCGCATACGACCACGAGACTGCCCCTGGAACGAGCGGTCGCGAGGCGGAGCGGCGTTGCATGCAACGCCGCTCCGCCGAAATCCACACATGGGCGGGGGCCTGC
>CALANA010000216.1 GCA_937925925.1 uncultured Chloroflexales bacterium
CTCGGCGAATCCGCACCGCACCAGAAAAGGAGATTTCGGAGGAGGGGCGTTGCATGCAACGCCGCTACCCGCCCCTCGACATCTCGTTCCAGGGGAAGTCCCGTGGTCGTATGCGCAAGCGTAAGACGGACTACAGGATGCGGAAGGTCGAAGTCAAATTGGTATTATTCTAGCGGCGTCCCATACCGCCAGTGTCGGTAATGCCGACCGACATTGCCCATCTCGACCTGCCAGCCGGGTGGGTTGGATGGGGTGTAGGTCAGCACGCGCCGCTCGTACAGTTGCACCAGCACATCTCGCTCCTGCCCGTTCACCGCACATTTCGTCCAGTAGCCCGAATCTAGCGGAAGCCCGACCACATACCGCCAGTTGAAGAGCGGGGCTGCCTGGACTGGGCGATTATCGACCAGCACCTGCCCGCCCTGGTTCAGATAGCGCCAGAAGACCCCTGGCACATTCATGCCTGTCACCTCATCATAGTAGGCATAGGCCGTTTCGGGATAGCGTTCGCCCAATGCCGGATCAACGCCACCGCCACCGACAGTGTACCAGACGGCCATAGCGGGTTCCCCGAGTATAGGGTATCCGCGTGCTTCCTCTGGCGTCAAATCCTGCCCCCCTTCAAGCGCCAGGATACCGCCCCGAGCAAACTGTCCAAATTGGGCATAGGTGGGGCATGTCGGGTTATTGGTCAGATCTCCGGCCACCGGGATCTCTGCTCGTCCTCGGTTTTCAAAGCGCTGGTCGCCGACCTGGATCTGGCCGAGGGCCATTTCCTTCACCAGCAGCCCATTGGTCACATACCAGTCATCCTGCGGACGGGTAGGGTCGTTGATCTCCATCCGGCTTTTGTCGAAATATTGCACCAGGCGGGTGCCGCCAGGTGCCTCCGCATATGGTTCTTGTATACCAGCAGTCAGCGGTGCCGGCCCCCAAAGCCAGGGACGTGTCGTCTGGCCCATCTGCACCAACTGGTCGGTGCGCTGCCAGACGACACGAAAGGCCGTATCGGCAAACGGCTCCGGTTCCGCCCGGACGGACAGAGGAAGCAGGGCCAGAAACACGATGAGACCGACAACAGTTCGGTTGAATAACCATGGTCGAAGCATGATAAAACTCCTCTTCTCCATTGAAACACGTTAGTTCTTATTACGGACAGGGCTTATCTGGTTAGGCGGCCGGTTCGATATGACTGATACCTCCTCACTACGCAGCCTATCTCCGTACCGCGTAAGTCGAGGCGGAAAGGGCGTGCATACACCGGCTGGGCAAACCCTACCCTATCCGGTGTACACACGGTCGTTGTAAGGATGGCATTCATATGCTGCTTCAAGAATGCGTTTGCCCAGATGTACAACAAGCTTTTCGGGTAGAGACAAGTCTTGACTAGTAGGCCCGCCAGGTTCCACCACAGTCCTGGGTAATGTAGCCGCTAACAAAATTTTGGCGTTGGGTGTTAAAACATCCGTTCCAATACGTGTATTCATTTCCCGTAGGCCAACCAAGCCAGCTACCCGGGCCACCGATCCCCATGTAGGTATTGTAGATAGCGCCATGCACCAGGAACGCGCCGGGACGACCATCACCATGCATCATCACCCCGGTTCCACGCCAACCGCCGCGAAAGTCCTGGGCAAAGCCATCTTCACCGCTGGTCGTCCAGCGATGCACCAGGATTGTACCGCCATTATCAAAGGGACGTCCTACTGCAGCTTCCCCACCCAGATCACTGTATGTTTGTTGAAAATCAGAATAGATCCAGGTCTTATCCCGGCCAGCAATTCCTGTACTATCAATGGGTGTACGACGACGAAGTTGATAGCCGCTGATAGGCACTTGCACATGCCGAATGCGCTGACCTGGTGCTGGAGCTTCGTAGGCCCAGATTAGTCCACTCCCGGCTTCAGCTTCATACAAAAACGTGTGTGATGCGTTGACAAAGGCATCACCCCTTTGCCGGTTGGCGGGATCAACCGCAACCCAATAGGGACTACTGCTCAGGAGATTACCAGTCGCTGGACGCGATGTTGCTTCTTCCTGCGTTGGGCGGGTGTGATTTACTTGCCAGGCAGTAGAGACCAGTCCTGAACAGTCGGCACCGGCATATTCCCGGTCAAATGGACTCCACGATTCGCCACCCCAGACATATCGGGAACCGACCGCACTTTGCGCAATCTCTATGATCTGGTCGCGTGTCATGGGGGGCGCACCGCTATAGCTTGAACTAAGGATAACCTCCTCTCTGAGGGTATCATCGGGATCGCGTAACCGGGTTTCTTTTGAGAAATCAGGTGCCCGTTGCGGCTCGATGTTGGGCCGTGCCGGCGGTTCGGGAAAAAGGTCGTCTGGCAGGTCGCGAAACTCCTGTTCGACCGTCTCCGCCTGCCCCAACGATTGGAGCTGAATGCTATAGATGACCACACCATCTTCGTTCGCATCCAGTTGATAGAGCATGCCGTCAGGGCCAACTGCGAATTGGCGTGTCTGGTGATCAATATAATGGACACTTGACTGAAGGAACGCACCGGCATAGTTGTTCTGGGCATCAATCTTGATCAAGGCCTCAGGATTACGCTCAGGATCCAGCGCTCGCTCACGTGACTCACTCAGATACATCTGCACATAGAGATTGCCGTCCGGATCAAAGAAGTGATCCCGAACCTGAAGGATGCGCCGATCCGCCAGTTTTAACTTGAGTTGTGATGGCTCAGTGCTTCCCTGAATCACCATCCGCACTGCCTGACCATCGTCTTCAAGCCCGCCAAACGCACTAAACAGGCCCGAGCGATGTGGTAGTGGCCGTCCAGGGAGGGGCGTCCGTTCCGTATCGGGAACAGGCCGCTGTGTGAAGGGAAGTGCCACGAGTTGTCCTGCCGACTCGACATAGATGGTTTCATCAACCTCATACAGGTCGGTCGGCCATTCAACTGTTTCGGGAAGACGAATACGTTCGAGCAACGTCCCATTCAGATCGTACTCAAGCACTTCGCGTTCATTCCAGGGTTCAGTGACGGTAACTCCCCGGGAAGTCAGACGCATATGGGTGGCACTACCTGGGACAGGAATGGTGTGCAAGCGTGTTCCGCGCTGATCATAGACCTGCACCCGCCGGTTGACCGGATCAAGAATAGCAATGGAACCGTCGGCCGCAATATCCAGGCTCAGTGGGCCTTGCGTGCGGCTTTGATCGCCGGGCACAAGCCCAAGGTCAGTATCCCCACGCCCCCAGGCAAAGGTCAGTACCGGAGTACGATCAGGTGGTGTGGGAAAGTCGAGTTGCGCGATAGTAATAGTTACTCCCTGATAACCTGGAGCCGCGTACGTTCCGCCTGGCACAGTCAGTACACGTATCAGGAGCAACGCGGTACAAAGGTGTACCAGCTGTACCGGGCATCGGTGTGGATGAGCTATGCGTTTCATCCGTTCTCGCTCCTTCTCTTTTCGCTGCTATACAACGTTTTCTGCCAGTACTGTATAGGCAGAATAGTCTAGAGCGATCCATAAAATCTCTCTTTTAATAGGATCAAAACCACAACAGACACCATCTCCATGCGCATCTTGTTGTCGCACCGGTATCCGCTGCTGTGAATGACCTTTATTCCGCATCCGGCGCATATTCACTCGTAAGGTTGTTGGCAGGAACGATGTTCGTCATTGATGCGGCGTCAGAAACGACTAAAGTCGTTACTACATCCGGCGCGTGTACCAATTTCAGCATACCATCTCGCCTGAGTGGCAATAATGAGAGGAATGTAACAATCATGTAACAGTTTCTGCCCGCAAATTGCTCTTGACGTTCTTCACCCGTCTCGATTATCATGATCGCACATGGGCCAAACATGGTGTCTGTCCCCATTGAGCGGGCAGCACGGCAGATGGGAACCTGGTATGGCAGAGAACATCTTGATCGTGGACGACGATCCAGCCATTCTGACTGGCGTGACCCACCTGTTGATGCAGGCTGGCTACACGACACGTACGGCAGCGACAGGGCAGCAGGCATTAGATAGCCTGGCGGATACGCCCTATCCGGCGCTGGTCATCCTCGATATTATCCTCCCCGATCTGGATGGCTACACGGTCTGCCGTCGTATTCGGCAGTTAGCGACCTATGTACCGATTATGATGTTGTCGGTGCGCGATCAGTTGACGGACAAGGTGTTGGGCTTGGAACTGGGGGCCGATGATTATCTGACCAAGCCGTTTGCGCCAGCCGAACTGGTGGCCCGTGTGCGGGCACTGCTCCGCTTTGCCCAGCAGCATATGCCGCCCGCGCCGTCTGGCGACACGCCGTGCTGCTATGGGTCGTTTCAGGTATGGCGCAGCCGACATCGGGTGACGGTGCATGGGCAGGAGGTTGACCTTACGCCGACCGAGTGGTCGCTGCTGGAGGTGTTTCTGGATCACCCTGACCGGGTGTTGGGCCGCGAGACGTTATTTCAGAAGGTGTGGGGGACAGATTTTCTGGGCGACTCGCGCCTGGTCGATATGCATGTGCAACGCCTGCGGGCCAAGCTTGAGCCAGATGACACACCCGTCCGGGCGATCCAGACGGTGCGCGGGTTTGGCTATCGCTTCGTGCCACCCGCTCAACCCGCCGTCGCCGTCGAGGTGGATGCTAACCGTGATCCTGCTTGATCTGCAACTCACCCTGTTTCTGCTGCTTCTCGGTGTGCTGGGTGGCGTGGGTAGCGCCTATTATCTGGCCTGGTACCGCACGTACCAGCGCTATGCCATTGATGCCAATGCGTGGCAGTCGCTTGAGACACTGCCGTTCGGTGTGGTTATCCTGCACACCGATGGTACGATGCTCTTTCGGAATAGTGCCGCCCGGCAGGTTTTTGACACGCTGGCGACCACTATAAGCGCCAATCCGGTTGAGGCTCTCCAGCATCTGGGCATTCCGCTCGAAGCGGCTATGTCGCGCTATGGCAAAATGGCGCAACCGCTGGCGCTACGCTGGTGGAGTTATCCGCTCGATGGGCAGCATCGTCTGCTGGCGCTGGCCGATGATAATGAATCGCAGCGGCTCCTGCGCCAGCAGCAGGCATTTATCGGTCAGTTGTCGCATGAACTGCGCTCGCCATTGACCGCATTGATTGCCCATGCCGAGGTGTTGCGGCAGGTGCCGATCAACGATACCGTTGCCCGTTCGTCAGTGGAGATGATCCAGGGTGAGAGTCAGCGGATTGCCCGCCTGGTGCGCGATATGCTGGAGTTGTACCGACTCGAAATCAGTGCCGAACTGCCGCTACAACCGACCGATCTGGTGCTGCTGGCTGAGGAGGCGATTGCCACGCTGATCCTGCGCGCCGAAGAGTTAGGGTTGAGTCTGACATTCACGACCGAGGCGCGTCTGCCCAAAGTGCTAGCGCATGCGGATCGGTTGCACCAGGTGTTTGTGAATGTGCTGAATAATGCCATTAACTACAGTCGCCCCAATGATACGATTGCCGTGCGCCTGGAAGCGCACCCGGATGGCGTGCGCTGTGTGGTGGCAGACAGCGGGCCAGGCATTGCGCCCTCCGATCTGCCGCATGTGACCAGTCCACTGTATCGCGGGCGCACCGATATTCCCGGTAGCGGCATGGGTCTGGCGCTGGCCAGCGAGATCCTGCGCCAGCACTATGCCACCCTGATGATCGAGAGTGTGAGCGCGGGTGCGTCTACTGGCACGACCTGCTGGTGGGTGTTGCGTGCGGCAGAGAGTAGTCGGAGCGGTGGAGCGGTCTGAGCGGTGAAGCGGTGAAGCGGTGAAGCGGTGGAGCGGTGGAGCGTTGGAGCGTTGGAGCGGTGAAGCGGTGGAGCGTTGGAGCGTTGGAGCGGTGGAGCGGTGAAGCGTTGGAGCGTTGGAGCGGTGGAGCGGTCTGAGCGGTGAAGCGGTGAAGCGGTGGAGCGGTGGAGCGGTTTCCGCTTGAACGCATGGCTGCAAACGCCTCCTCGCCTCCTCGCTGCACGCCTTTGTGTTACAGAAAGAGCATCCGCCGCACACCGCACGCTGCGAACTACACATCAATCCAATGTTCGGCATGGATTGTGCGGCGGGTGTGGG
>CALANA010000217.1 GCA_937925925.1 uncultured Chloroflexales bacterium
TGGCTGCAGATCGCAGACCGATAGCGGGAGGCGTAACTGTTCCATGTTGTACTCCACAGGCTCAAGCGGTAGCACATTGTGTGCAGTATTCTAGCCGAACTTCAGCCTGTCGTCTACCAGACCATGTGAAGCTACACGGCCATGAACGCCATTCTGGGCATCAGCCTGTCTGCCGACCCCGTAGTTACTCGCCAGGCCGGAGCTTTGTCTCGTCGCGGGCCGTTTGCGACTGAATGGCATTGATCGCATCGGCCTGAATCCAGCCATGGGCAACCGCATGCTCGGCAGCCGTAATCGTATCACACAGCAGTTTTATCGGAACGTTGATTGTCGCAACTCATCTGCAATTGCTTGCGCTGCACAATCATGGAAATAGCGCAGATCTGCTGTGGACGTTACTGCACGACCTGGCAGTATACTTCGGGATCGTTCTGGCTGCTATCGCCAGTCAAGAGAAACAGCAGGTTGGAACATATCACAGGCAGAATGCTCAACCGGGTGTATCCGGCTCTGATTCTGTTTCTGCATCAGACTCATCGTCTGTCTGATCGTTTCCAACCTGGTATTCAAACCCGGCACGTTCTGCCACCATCGAGAGGATTTTCTGAGTCGAGCGATGCGGTTTGTGAACGCCCGTCTCCCACTCGCTAATGGTTTGCTGCCGTACCTGCAACTCATCCGCCATCTGACGTTGGGTCAGTTGTAAATGCTCACGAAGAGCCTTGATCTGATGCGGCTTCCATCCTGATTTTTTCTTATCACTACCGGGTAAAGGGTATTGAAGCTCTTCCTTCATATCTCACCTCAATAATAAGGTGTACGCGGTGGTATGGTTCGTTCGCCTTCTCGCCTGCGACAGCAGGGAAGCGTTGGAACCGTCCAACGCTGAAAGGTACGACGCTGCCGAAGGCGAAAAAGACGTCTGGATCGAGCGACCGCCTACGTCCTGTCAATACACGTCTTGCTGATCGGGCACTGCCTGGCCGTACAGCATAGCTGAACGAGCAATGTTGCACGTCATATCCATTCTAACACGACAGCGGATAATTATAAAGCAAAACAATAGGCATAGCTACGGCAGAACGCCAACCTTCTATCCGGGTTAGCATGGTATACTACACTTGCCATGCTATCAGTGACAGGACGTATGTGGTGGCATCGCCCGGCCCCGTGAATGGGCGGGCTACACCTCACGAAGCCCGCCTGCGCGGGCTGCCACGCCGGTCGCCGGTGCGGCCAGTGCGCCGCCGTCGCCCGATGCGGCAGCGTCCGGTCACCCGCCACCGCGTACCTCCTGTCAGTGAAAACGAACAACGAAAGTCATACGTTATGCAGTCACAACCCGATGATACCGCAAAAATTCAGGCGTGTGTCCAGTCCCGGTTCGCACCCGTTGCCGAAGCCTATGTCACGAGTGCCACCCACGCTCAAGGAGCCGACCTGTCCCATATGCTGGCACTGGCGGCTCTTTGCGGTAGTGAGCAGGTGCTAGATGTGGCGACAGGGGGTGGACATACCGCGCTGGCTTTTGCACCCCTGGTACACCACGTCATTGCCAGCGATCTCACATGGCAGATGCTCACAACTGCCCGTCAGCATATCACAGCGCAAGGGATAACGAATGTAGGCTACTGCCGTGCCCCGGCCGAGTGTCTTCCTTTTGCTGCGGCCAGTTTTGATCGCGTGACCTGCCGATTAGCCGCGCATCACTTTGCTGATATTCAAGCTTTTGTCCGCGAAGCGGCGCATGTTATGCGCCCAGATGCCCTACTGCTGATTGCCGATCACATTGGCCTGGATGATCCAGACCTTGATGCCTTTATGGATCGATTCGAGCGCTGGCGCGATCCCAGTCATGTGCGTGCCTATACCCTGGCCGAGTGGTCTTCCATGCTGACGTCGGTCGGGTTAGCAATCGAACATAGCGAACAGCGCATGGGTGAGCCGTATGAATTTACCTCCTGGACAGCCCGCATGCGCATGCCAGATGCCGAACGTACCAATCTGGAACGCTGGCTCCTGGAAGCGCCAGCGCCCTACCGTGCATTCTTTGACATTATTGATGCCAATGGCCGGATAATCTCGTTGCGTAGCCGCTTTGGGATCATTATGGCCCGCAAGAGTAGCCGCTAAGCATGTTGGAGCGTTCCTATATGGGAACGCTCCAACATCATAGACTAGACGATAATCGCATTCCCACGGTAGATGCGCGCACGATAGCGGCTTTCTTCTGGTTCTGGCAACGGAGCGCTAGTCAGCAGCACCGCATCAACAAACCGACGCAGTTCTTCCTCTTCCTCTGCGGCATTGCGCGGCTCTTCTGCCCGGGCGCGGCGCGTCAGGTCAACTTGATTGACCGGCACGCGATGCACCGTGCGCTCACTCTCAACGCCAGCGGTAGCCGTAAAGGCATGGAGCGTCGTTTTGACAAAGTTCGCCAGTGCAAACTCCTCTGCCGTTGAACGTGCGGACGTCTCGGGCGTCACCAGCACCAGTTGCACCCCATCGATCAGCGAAACCTTCTTTGTCACCCGGAAGTGATGCGTCAGATTATACTCTACAATCTCGGCAAAATCCTGTTCATTCAGCACCCCGCTCCAATCGCTTCCACTACTACCAACCAGTGGCCGCGTCGGTAGCGGGCGGAAAGGCATACACACCACCGGGCCAGGACTAGCATATTCACGGCGGGCACGATCAATCGCTTCTTCAACCTTCCCGTCCGAAGCAATTGCACACAACCGACCGCAGCCGCTGTGCTGTGGCAATTCGCTTAGCAGACTCTGCGCCGTCTCCTCAGTCTCGGTAATCAGCACCACCCGCCCGACATCGTGTTCATCCAGATACGTACGCGCCAGAGCCACCAGGTGCCGACGCAGATACTCACCAATTAAGTAGACGGTGGTGCCCCGCAGTTTTTCCAGTCGTACCTGACCAGCCTTGCCAAACAACTCTCCCTCAGTCACGGTGCGCTCAAAGCGGAGGCCACCCGAAGGATGGAAGGTCTCACCGCTCACATTGCGGTCAGCCAGATAATAAATGGTTGCCATAGCCACATCAAACTCAGTCGGCATCCGCTGGAGATAGAGCATGCCTATAATGCCATCGCGTACCTTCCGTGCTTCGCGCTCGATCTGGGATCGGGTAAAGAACGGCACTGGTGGCTCTGGCAGGTTTGCCAGGAAGCGGTTACTATCATGCAGATGTCCGCCTATTTGCAGGCGGTGCAGTAATTTCTCCGCGATTGAGGTATTCAACAGATATGACCGCGATGAACCTTGCGCATCACCCTGCTCCCAGATACTGATCGCCAGACGACGGAGCGGATCAGGCAATTGACTGGCATAGCCCAGTGCCTGGACACCATTCGAGGCCAGCGTATTCAGAAATTCGGCAACAGGACGACCGGTAGCACGGTGCGACTCGATCAGCGCCGCATGCACCTCGTTCAGGCGTTTGTTCTCCAGAATCAAGCGTGCCCGACGCATAAACAGGCCGGGGCGCTCACCGGTTCCGCGCAGGCGATCACCATCAACTGGCCCGGGAGCCAGCGCATTAATCTGGATCTCTGGCCCCATAAATCGGGCAAATGCTTCAACCATAGCCCGCTGCCCCGCCTTACTGACCGCATAATCTGAACGATTGGGATAGGGCACCGCCACATATTTCTCGCCCCCAAAATAGGACGATACATTCAAGATATAGCCACTGCCCTGCGCCTTCATCAGTGGTGCCAGCTTACGAATGAGTGAGAAGTTGCTGGTGAGATTAGCCTGGATAGTCCGGTTCCATCCTTCTAATGGCATATCGATCACCATTTCCTCGGAACCAGAAATACCAGCATTGTTGATCAGATAGTCAACGTGCCCAAACGTCTCCAAGGTATGCTCCACCAATCGTCCAAGCTGTGCTTCATCGGCAACGTCAATATCAGCCATATATTGCACACGCGCTTCGACATTCGGGTAGCCTACCTCGCGTAGTTCACGCATGATACGCTCGCGCAACTGATCAAGTTGCGCGGCTCCACGTGCGGCCAGCATCACGTGTGCCCCACTGAGTGCCAGCAAGCGCCCCACCTGGCCACCGATCCCGGCACTGCCCCCTGTGATCAGTGCTACTTTGCCCAGGTGCAATCCCAGAATGCTCTCGGCCCAACCAAACGCCGGCCGCCGTGCCCCCGTCGTATTCACAATATTTTTGGGCAGGTAGAGGTTGATTTCGGCCATATGCCGATCACCATTGAGCAACCGTGCCGCCCACGCACAGGCAAATTCCAGACTCTCATCCTCGCTATTGACATAACGCACAATCTGGTTGGCCCAGACTGGCTTCCGTTCGTCACGATGTATACCCGGTTCCTGGGCTTGCTGCCTGGCTGTATCCAGTGCTGACTCGTGCCGCCACACGCGGATCAACTGCTCAATTGCCGCCCGCAAAATATCAGCATACACATTGCCGTGCCCATCGTCGCCGTTGCTCATAAAAATAACCTGCGGCTCTTTTGGGAGTACACTCCGGCCCCAGAAGCGTGCGATCAGGCTAGACAGTGCCACAACACCCACAATTTCTTCTTCCAGAAACTGCGCCACCGTCTCATCGGTAGCCTCGACCACATTGGGATACACCTGATCCGCGCCACGGGCCGGTAGGACAATCACGGCATTGATCACCCCGGTCTGTTCCTGCACCTGACCTAACGCTGACTCCACGCTTTCCGGTTCGAGTGGATTGAGGTATGTTAACAGGGGCGGGAGATAGCTTGGCCCTTGTAACTGGCGACTGGTTTGCAACACCTCCTCCACCTGCGAAATAGCAGCGCGACTACGAAAGCCGAGTGCCACCTCCGCCCCGCACGAGCGTAACACTCCCGTGAGAGCCAGCACATCTTCCACCTGATCACCGGCGCAGATCAGCACCACTTTACCCGAAGCATCAACCGTGCGTAACTCCGGGCGCGACGTGAAAGTGGTCTGGCTCTCGGTCGGCACATCCATCCCATTCGTGACTTCAAAGGGATGACCGCTAAAGGCCGCTGACTCATCGCTACCCAGAAACACCATCGTATTTGCCACATCGACCGTTTTCGGAAATGTCTTGACCAGTTCACCGTTGGCATCAACCCGGGTCAGGCGCATAATCTGAAAGAACTCCTCGGCTGTACTGCCATCTGGCATGCCTTTGAGTTGATCCATTGATCGAAACACACTCCGAATACGCTCGCTGTCAATTGGCCCTGGAAAAATGTTGTTGACGCGAATACCGCGTTTGCCCAACTCCAGCGCCATGTGCTGTGATAGCGGGTTGGTTGCCGCCTTCGGCACCACATACGGAATCCGCCCATAATAGTCGGTACGCGAGAAAATAGTGGAAACGTTAATCACACTGCTGCCCGGCGGCATATGCGGAGCAGCTACCCGCACGAGATTCCAGGTAATGCCCAGCAGATTGCCAACTCCGTCGCTTAAGGTTTCCGTATCACCTTCTCGCAAATCAGCCCGTGTCAGCGGAATATCCGGCAAGCGCTGGCGTGCGCCAGGGCTACCAGCATTGTTCACCAGCACATCAATGCGCCCAAAACGCTCCACCACTTGCTGCACGCCTGCCCGCACCTGAGTCATGTCACTGCCGTCCATTGCGACAGCCATGATCTGTTCCGGCGAGCGCCCCTCCTCATTGATTAAGCGTTCCCGAAAGGCATTCAGTTTGTCCATATTCAGATCAACGATGACGACCGTTGCTCTCTCATCCAGGTAACAGCGCGTAATCGTCTCTCCAATATTGCCCGCACCGCCAGTGATCAAGGCAACTTTCCCCGCCAGCCGTCCAGAAGTAGCCACATCGCTCATGTACCGGAACCTCCTCTTCTCTGTAGAAACCACACCTGATGTCTGTCCCGTTATCGCCCAATGCTCCACGTTATCTCAAATATAGTCTGCGCAATGGAAGCGGAAAGCGCAAAGCGCAAAGCGGAAAACAGACCGCTCCTTAAGCCGAAAGCGCAAAGCGCAAAGCGGAAAACAGGTCACCCTTGCTCGCCTGACGCACACCCTGCAATGGAAGCGGAAAGCGGAAAGCGCAAAGCGGAAAACAGACCGCTCCTTAAGCCGAAAGCGCAAAGCGCAAAGCGGAAAACAGGTCACCCTATAAAGCGGAAAGCGGTCTGAGCGCAAAGCGGAAAACAGACCGCTCCTTAAGCCGAAAGCGCAAAGCGGTCTGAGCGCAAAGCGGAAAACAGACCGCTCTGCTCGCACGGCGCTTGCCCTTCCTACTCGAAACCCCTATCACGCTCCAACACTCCCCTGTTCGTCGCTCCGACCGCGTTGCGCTTCGACTGCCTTGTGCTTAGACCGCTTTGCGCTTTGCGCTTTCCGTTTCCAGTGAATGGGACTCAAAGATAATACCATACATTTTACTCTCTGATGGATGCTTGCCCACAACTCCGGGTTTGCAAGACGGCATCACTTGAAGCAGCAGCAATCCCGTTTCGACGTAACCCTTCCACATGGTCGTGCCATTCGTCCTCCCACGAGCCTGCATCTCGGCAGGGGGGTATGGGGGGGGTTCGTGTCGGTTTTGTTGCGCAACGCTTGGTAGGCCTTGCGCTCCCCGGCTCAAGCCGGGACTTCACTGCTCCCCGGCTCAAGTCGGGACTCCACTGCTCCCCGGCTCAAGCCGGGACTCCGCTGCCTCTCAAGTGTCGGTCTTTTTGCGCAACGCTCGGTGTTACGGTATCAGGACGCCCAAAAAAGCGATGACAATAGCAGGGACGTTTTGCTGCATCACAACGCGATATAATAAAAAAACCGACACTTGTGAGGCGGGGGAGTAGGGGATCGAAAAGCGGCAAAAAGGCGAAGTCATACTGGTATAAGTCCTTGGAACAGAGTAGAATCACAAACCCCACCACCAGTTGGTGATGGGGTCTATTTGTGGTAGCGGCGGGTGGATTCGAACCACCGACCTTCGGGTTATGAGCCCGACGAGCTGCCACTGCTCCACGCCGCGATGGCGGTGTTCTGGGGGGCATGGACCTACGCTCCCAGCCGGGAACCGGCCAGTACCATCGGCGCTGCGGCGTTTCACGTCCCGGTTCGGGATGGATCGGCGTGGGGCCACCGCGCAACACACACCCCCCATACACCCGTTGTCCCACTCCATACGCTCGGTTC
>CALANA010000218.1 GCA_937925925.1 uncultured Chloroflexales bacterium
CCCGCCCGTGCCAAGCCCGCCAAGCCCGCCAAACCCGCCAAGCCCGCCAGAACCAGCTACGCCGTTGCTGCCGCCAGTCGCCGAGCAATAAGTCCCGAACGACGACGTACCACCGGGGTTGCCTGCTGATCCACCACCACCAACCGTCACAGCGACATTGGCACTGACATCGCCTGCGTCCAGCAGTAGCACGCTCACCCCACCACCACCACCACCACCACCGCAACAATTGCTTGCGCCGGCGCCGCCGCCGCCGCCTCCGCCGATCACCGTGACCCGTATCCGCTTCAGCCCTGACGGTTTCGTCCAAGTGCCGCTGGAAGTGAAAACCTGAACTGAACGAAACTCGCCATTAGAGCTCCCGGCCAAAGTGGCTACAGCATTCGGCAAATCCGCCGAGGCAACGACACCGGTTCCAGTACCGTTGGTGGCTTCTGTCAATGTGGCCTTGCGTACAAGCCCGGCGAGTGTAGTCGTTGCCGATTCAGTGCCAATAACCGGGACGTTGCCGGAGGCGGTGCCGATAGCGCGCTTGGTAAACGTCGTCGATCCTGTCTGCTCAACCAATCCCGTGGTTGTGCCAAGCGACGCAAGCGCCTGCATGGTCGAGTTGGCGACTCCAGATTGATAATAGTTATTGGTGCAGTTGCTGAACGTCGGAGTAACATCTATAACTGTTCCAGGATATGTAGAGTAAATACCCCATCGAGCAGTACTAATAGTAGGGGAACTGGAATATACAATGCCACCTCTTACTCCGGACAAACCAGTGGGCGTATATGTAATACTGCCGATTATAATGTCGTTAGCAGAAACGCAAGTTATTTGTGCGGAATCCGCACGAATATATCCGTTATGGTCTGCATGTGCACCTGTGATACCCCCGGCAATTACCACACTCGGTGCATAAATAACACTGTTGTAAGCTGCTTCTAAGCCAATGTAACATTCTTCAATCCTTACAGTACCAGCACCGCAAACTACAACCGCGTTATTAATTGCTTGAATACCACAGTTAGTGAAATTGCTTGTAGTAATTTCACCAACGATTTTTACACCAGTAATGTTAACAAAAGAATTATCTACTGTAATTCCATAGCTTTTTCCGTTCGCATCCGGTGTGAAACGAATAACGCAGTTATCTGGATTTGACGTGTCTCCTCTAAGCGTAATCTGCGACCCCCACGGCTGGTTTTTAATATCAATCTTATTTTGCGTATACTCGCCGGCATCGAGCTGAATTGTCACACTACCGCGCAATACTTTCCCATTAAGCGAATCAATAGCCGCCTGGATAGTTGTGTAGGGATGGGAAGGTCCAACATTAATCGTAGTCGCCCCAAGGACAAGATCGGCGATAGCCGTTTGGACCGTCGTCTGAGTGATACCGCTGGATGGGGTGTATGAAATGGCCGAAGCAGGGTGGGCATTAGTCGTCGCGCCCTGATGGCCCGTAAACGCATTCGCAAGGCTTTCAAACGCATTCACAGTGTTTTCAAACGCATCCAACGCTTCGCTGGTCAGACGCAGCGAGACAATATCGCCAATGGCAAACGGCAGCGCCGTGGTGCCCTCCTGTGCCCTAACAACGGTCATATTGTCCGACCCTGGGGCGCGGGCAGTTACTTTGACAATCTCTTTGCCAGTCGCTTTCTCCAGATATAGCATGAAGTAATCCGGGGCACTGACGGCAGGGAAACGGTCCCCATGCCCCGTAGCTACCTGGATAGAAGTCGTATCGGTGGCGAGTGCCCCAGCGAGTGTACTAGTTGCGTTATTCCTAAACTTGCGCGCCATTTATGTCGCCCCTTTGACTTTCGCAATAAACGAGTTCAAGAATTGAGTCGCTCGATTCGTATTGACATATTCGTCATCGCGTGACTCCGCTCTGTACACGATGTAATCCGCGACTGCATCGGATAGCGTATCCGGCAAACCCGTATCGGCATCGGCTGCATACTCCGACGGCGTTCTGACATATATGACCCACAATACCTGGCCACTCGTGGAAGGCGGATAGACTAGAAATTTGAGCGGGTCGTCTCCGACTCGCATCCAGTGCTTGATCGGTCCAGCAGGCGCCTTCCGCCAGTTGGGGTCATATAGATCGAGGATCACCGAGTCCGTCAGTGTAACGGCGCCTCCTGTCTGATCACGCTCGACGACGACAAGCGCACGCGCATTTGTGAAAGATAGTGTCTGCTCTACACCAGAGATACAAGTAACCGTACCTCGCGCGTAGAACAACTGCGGAGTTAGAGTGACGATCTGGTCAAGCGCGTCATTGGCGTAACGAAGAAGGTCGGTGTTCGAGTAGCGCGGCGCGGCGGGCCCACTAACCGGGTCGTTCAAGATCGACCGGGCTGTGGTAATCGATGTCTGAAGAGTCAGTGGCATGACATTGGTTACGGCAAGTTATGCTTTTTGCGGCACGATGAACAGACACCATCGACCAGCCAAGAGTCCCACATACCACAAAGCTCACAATCACCCGGCACACCCGTATGCATTGTCTTGGCGAATTCGGCGTGATCTTTTTTCCATAAGCCAGTCTTGGTATACAAAGCGACTGCGGCGTACATTGTTCTTGCAGCGCCTTCAGCTTTAGCCTTGTACTCGTTGATCTCTTCGTCGTCCGCACCCGTACTACGTTGATATGTGGCCGCTTCTTCGATCTCGACACGCATGGCATCGAGAAAAACCTTGTCGGCCACATCACGATCTACCGCCCTCGTGCGGCAAAGCCAATCATGTACCACAGCGCTTCTATGGAAGCGGTTTCCAAAAGCCGCGTATGCAAGCGGTAGCCGTGGCACACTCGCGAAATCGGTAGTAAAGTCGGTATCGACAGACAGTACCTTTTGCACGCGATGACTGTAGAAGTTCAGCGGTTCCAGCAGTCGCCACATGCCCGCGCCATCATTTGCCCACGGTTCAGCAAGTTCGACAACAAGGTCTGACAAAAAATGGCTATTGTTCACTTCCGTTCCGCAATAGAATGCGCCTCAATGCGTTTTCCATTCGACCACTTCATAACTAAAACCGCCACCATCTAGTGCCAAGATTTCGATGGCGGCGCCACCATCGAACAGCAGTATAATGCCATCTTCTAAATCTTCGACGGCGGTAAGCGTCTTCCAGAGGCACTTCTTCAGGTGCCCATCCGCCGCCATTTCTTCTACGCTCATATAATACATAAATGAGGCCCCTCAAATGCGTACACGCAGAATTACTCGGGCTTCTCGAACATCGGCGACTTAGTGAAGGCGCGCAAGATGACCATAACTGCGCCATAGAGCGCCATGCCGCCACCGACGACCACATCGACATTGGCAATGATGGCCTGCACAGCCTCCTGGTCAAGAGTCACACCCATCATGGTCGCCACGCCACCGACCATGCTCAGAACACCGACCACAAACGTTTTGTAACCAGAAAACATATAAGCTCCTAATAGTTCCAGATTGCGGGGTTGGGCAGTCCCCCACCGCCGATCCCGAGGTGCAGGAACCGGCCTTCGCCCTTCTGCTGCACGCCGACACGAGTGATCCCATGCCGTAGCGCAATCTCCAACAGCCTCACTGCATCTTCACCTTGCACAGCCACGTCGCAGCACGTACCAAGAGTATGCTCCCCGGTTGAACGCTTCACCGCCTCAATGGGATGTGTGCGGTCGCGGTAACCTGAACTAATCTTCAACGGTTTGCCATACTCAAGCCGGATCGCCAGCAGCTTGTCCATGAACTCAGGCTTCATCGCGCATTTGCCGGTATGCCGGCACCTGAATTCAGCCTCAGTGAAGTAGGGTGCGTACTTGGCCCAATCCATTACTCATTGATCCTCGCGTGGAGTTTGTCGATTCTCTCGCCTAAAGCGCGGATGGCCTGCAGTATCTCAGTGTATTGACTCGTTGCTTCCGTTTTGGTCTGGAAACGCGCCAACGAGTCGATCTGGCTCTGACGCAGTTCGTTCTCTACGCGGCGTATCTCGGATGCTGTCGAAAGCTCCACCCGGCGTAGATCGGCCATCACGGCGTCCTGTTTACGCATGTGGGCGTCAAGCTCGTTTTTCTGTTCTGTCAGTGTCGCTGTCAGTGTGGAAAACCGTTCGTCCTGCCTGCGCTCGAACTGCGAGAACATGATCTTCACCAGCGCCCACCAGGAACCGATCAAAACAGTCAGTAACCCGGCCGCCGTACCGAAATCTATATCGAGTACCACAACGCATCCCCATTACGCCGCAGGGCGCATGACAACTCGTAAGAGCCCGCCTGAACGACCGCTGTTGGTCTGCGCAACCAAGCTCGATACTGCCTCACTGAACTCCCTTTCCTTGAGCGCCGCTTCGGCGGGGTCGTACCAAGCCATACCTTTCTGCGCATACAATCTGGCTTTCGCTCCAGAGGCGATCGCCGGCGCCCACTGCGCCAACAGTGCATCATCGACTATAGTCGCGTTATACGACGGTTTTACTACAACCGTCAACGTGAGCTGTTCTGATGCCGCAGGTGTGGGGCCAAGAACGAGCATACCCCCCGTGTCCATGTAGTAGTACATGGGCGCACCAGTAATCGTTGGCGAGAAAGAGATGTCGTATATATCCCTGGTGATCTTCCACAGTTTTGTACCACCAGCGCGCCAAACGACGACAACCTCATAGGGAGACGTATTCGTAGAGACGGGGATACTGTACTTCGCTATACCCGGAGAAGTGTTGAAAGAAACCGTCTCTGTGAACGCGCGGCTGCGCTCACAGAACTCGATGCAGGATCGCAAGACGGCTTCATTCATCACCGGCTCAGGGCAGCCGGCGACCTCCGGTGCAATCAGCTTGTGGAAAGCCCCTAGAGTAGCCACAGTTTATTCATCGGATGGCAGGTCAAACAAAAGGTCGTCCAACGACGGCTCGGCTTCGGCTTTCACTTTGGTTTTGGACGCGACGGGCTTGTCAGCGGGCTTGTCAGCGGGCTTGTCAGCGACTTCAGCAGTTGAAACGGCGGCAGCGACTTCAGCAGTTAGAGCGTCGGCAGCAGCCTGGAGTTTTTCAAGATACGCACGCCCTTCTCTGGTCGTCTCGAAAACACCCGTAGAAGCGTTGATAAACCCAACCTTGATGTTGGTGAGACCTTCGCGGGCGATAATACACCCGCCTACAAGTTGTACATCTTTGCCAATTGCATCGACAACTGATTGGAACGTGTACATAGGATGCCTTTCAAATCAGTTATGCAGACAAAACAACAACCCAGTTAAGCCCGGTAGTACACTTGAATAGTGCTGTTCTGCCAGCGGTTACAGCGAATGCAGTGTTTACCGCGTTAGTATTAATTCTACCGCCAGACTGCGGAAATACGTTGCACGAAGCAGCGCCATTATTACGAACAAAAACCTCATCCCCTACGTCAGCAACTGGCAGCAACACACTATCACCAGCAGTTGCGCATGTCGCAATAATATTCATTGACCCTGTAAGCGGTGTAGCCAATGTCTGACCGCCACCGGCACGGGCGACAATGCCATCTGCCAAAGTGCCAAGAATACCATCGGCCTGGGGAGCGGCCAAACCACCACGAATCATAGAAGCTCTACGCATCTGCGTTCTCCTTAAAGAATGGGCCGGGGTTATCCCGGCCCATAAGGTTAGCTCACAACAGCGTAAGTAAGTGCCGTGTCTTTGACGACTTTGAACCCATACACATTCAAACCACGAATGTAATCGCCAAAGTCAAGCGGGTTGCGCACCGGCTCCATCTTCGTCATCTGGCTGGCGAACGAGATAGCCGACTTGTGACCTGCCATGACGATACGCCGTTTGAGCGTAGGGTGCGCGGTACCGGCAGGGTTCAGCGTGGTCTCAGTACCGTCACCGGAGACGTAAGTCTCGACGCCGGCAGCGGCGCGCGGGAGCTGGTTGCTGACATAGACCGTGAAACGGTCGATCATGCCGATCTTGCCGTTACGCACCATCGAGCTGGAATCACCCATGAAGTTGGCCATAGCCAAGTTTGAGTTCATCAGCAGTTGGCGGGTCGCGGGGTCGATCAGCAGCCAGCGGTCAGACTCAGGCACGTTCTGCTCATCGAGCACAGCAGCGAACGAAGTCAGCAGCGCCAGAACGTTGGAGCTGGTCAGAACGACCGGGTTGGCCTCCGTACCGAGGTTGTAAGACCCAGACTTGGCGCCTGCAGTAGCCCCCATGTTCGCCGCAGCGGCGTTGTTGAAGGTGTTGTACAGGACGTTCGAGTCAACAGCGACCTTCATCTGCTCCGAGGCGTCATTGGTGAACATGTCCATCAAACGCGGCTGCGACTGGTGGGCGATCACATCGTTGACGTGGAATGCAAAGTACTTGGCACGGTCAATCGCGAGTTCGATGGTGCTCGGAGCCGGGACCTGGTAAGTCAGGCCAGCGCCAATTTCGTAGTTGGAGATGGTGATGTCAGGGATGTTGTTGATGACGATCTTATCGCCAAGTCCCTTGATTTCACCTTCCCAATCCGTATTGGTGATTTCACCGAACACCGAAGCCGCGTAGAACTTCGCATTCAGCTTGCTAGACCACAGGGTGGGGATGAAAGTACCAGAGTACGGGACGTTATTGAACGCACCGGTAAATGCTACGTTCGGTCCCGTTGCCTGGCCAATTAGTGCTTCAGAAGTGGTGATGGTTGCCATGATGTATTACCTCATAAGTGAAAGTTGGTTGTCTGCAAACACTTTCACCCCCACACTGTGTTACCAGCGTACTCGACCCTCAGCGGCGGCGCGATCGGCTTCGGCTCTTAGTGCATTAATCTTCTCCGGCTCCATCGCGCGGGCCAGACGCGGATCGTATGCACGCTCGTAATCGGCACGAGACCAAATTTTCGGAGCGTTGGGCACAGCAGCGCTGCTGGTGGTTTTAGGGGGTGCGACTTGACGCTCTAGCTCCCGGTTGTTGACCTTCTGCTGTTTAGCTACGAACAAGTCCTTCCACGTGTTGAACAACGCGATCACGCGACGCACATCGAGTTTCTGATGTGCATCATCCAGCGCCAGTTGTCGAGGCGCACCCAGGATCGGGTCAACCTCCTCAAGCCAGCGCAGCCAGCGCGTGTCCGCGTTGATCTGCTCCCAATCGGGGACCGCTTGGGACAACGTGTTGAAGAACTGTTCTTCGGCGGTCATCGCCTGACGTTCGACAACCTTACCCACCTGCTCACGCACCGGGTTCAGTTCACGTCGAATGTCAGCAACCAGACTACCAGCCAATCTGCTAAACTCCTCACGCGCCGCACGGCGTGCAAGGTCGATCAGGTCACTACCGAAGACTTCTTCGTCTTTCTCGGAAATCAGAGAATATTCCGTGGATTTTTGCTGCTCCCGCTCTTGCAGTTGTCGCTGCATCTCGTCCAAGGCTTGTTTGAGTTCCTTACGCTGCCGGACCTCGACATCCAACACACCTTGCACGGTCTCGAACCGCTTGCGCCAGTACGCAGCATCGTCTTCAGGTTTCTTCTCTGTTTCCGTTGCGGTCTGCTCCGCTGCGACGATTGGTTGTTGCACCTCCTCTTCAGGCTGTGCTACCGACGGCTCGTGGCTCGGCTGCTCAGGCATGGCCTGATTCTCCGCGCTGACTTCCTGCTCGGCAAGCGCACGCTCGATCTCGGCGGCATCTTCCAACTGTTTCTGAATCGCTTTGGGCAAACTCACTGTGCTCACGTCTAATCTCCTATCACTCCGACTACACCATGTGCTACCTTGCGGTGAGGCTCATGACTTACGGGCGGTGCTACGGTTAATTGGACCAGTTCACCCCGTGAAAGGTGTCCTGGCAGCTCCTTCGAGTCGCTGCTTCGCGCCTCGAATATCTTCAATAATCTGTTTCAACTCGATCGCGCATCCCTGCGCACGCGCCATCTGATACACGTCCTGCACCGACTCAAGCCGGTCACGAGCCTCCATCCGCCGCGCATCCAGGTATTTTCTGAACGGCTCAAGCGTCGGATCAAACGAGACACGGTGCAGTGCTTCCAAAGTGGCGCGATCGAGATTCATGCAGCCTATCTACACGACGAATGTTGGTTTGTCAATACAAACTTGGCTTGACTTGGCATTTTTTTCCGTCCTGAAGGGCGGGGCTTGCCACGCAACTGATCAATCGGAATAAAATGCTTCAAACGAAAAACCTTCCAAAATCACAAAATCTGTGGCGACAGTAAGCTGCACGGAAGCAACTATGCTTTGTGCTACAGATGTGTTAATACTCGTGTATAAAATTGGATTAGTACCTTGAAAACTGGTGTTATTCCAGGTAGATGTCATTTGTCTATTCACACCACGATTCCTGGATACACAGTGCGCCACACCAACAAAAGGGGTTGTTGTCATTGACATGTGATATATGTTTGTTGACCCCGTAACCCACCTCCACGCAAACTGCTTTTGGTTGGCGTTATTTATTCCACTTAGTGAGTGCGTGAAAAAAATCCTGCCTCTCGCACCCAAACTATTGGCCTGAAGATTTATTCTTACAATATCGACATAAGCGTTTGTCGTCTGCGTGTATGCCGAATTACTACCAGTAACAGCATTTGTGCTGTTCCCCAAATAAGGTATAAATTGGTTATTTGTGCTCACCTTCGGCGCATACACAATACCTTGTGTAGTATTCGACATGACACACCAATACAACCCACCTGTTGCATCGCCACTAACTGCGCCGGCAGGGAAATACAGCCAAATCCCGGTAGAATAAGTCGTTGGAAGCGCAGTACCAAGCGTCAATGCACCGTCTGTTGCAATAGTTCCATTTGGAGCGATGCCAACCGGAATACCCGACTGCAACGAAACTGTATTACCAATTTTATACTGAGTTCCGTCTTGCCCCATTAACACCGCACCGCCGTTCTCGTCTTTCTTCCAGAACGGCACATTGATCGGCTGCTCACGAGGTCCGATCAACCCCGTGACCTCACCAGTATCCATATCGACTTCATAAGCGACCTCGCGGTCAGTGTATTTACGTCCCATCATCGGCTCCTCATCGGTGCAAAATTGACATCCTCCCCGGCCTGAAGGCCGGAGATTCCTACAGCGCTCAGGTGCAGCATAGAACTGCCCCTAAGTCGCTTCGGTGGGTTCCCTGGCCGAGCGCGTAGCCGCTACTCGTATCTCCAAGGGCGTTAATTCCCGTGTGCCCCACGGTATTTCTTGCCCCCTTGCGAAGGTTGTCCACCTTCCAAAGAGGGCGAAGGTTGGTGTAGTGGCACGCTTCTGCGAGTTGCTCGGCATTCTCCAGATCGAATGCTGCAAGCGGTCTGATATGGTCAATATGCCACTCGCCATGATTTGCCCACGACATACCGTTTTGGAATTGAGACTCTATATGTCTCACGGCTTCTGCGATTGAGCACCCAAGAAGCGCGATGGTGGACGCATTGCCTTTCTTCCCTTTCAAGGCGTACCACAAGCGATTCCTAAGCAACAATCCGAGTCGGTATTGCGGATTACTCTCCCAGTTTTTCCGCCTCAACTGTGCCCTACGCTGCTTGCTGGACTCCCGAGAGTTGTACTCGCGATGATATTCGGCGCGACGCTCCTTGTTCTTCGTGTTGTATTCGCGGTCGTATGATCTAATCATTTCGAGTTTTTTCGCCCGCGCAAGCCTTTTGCGTTCAGCAATCGCCTCGCGTTGTTCTTGGCGGTATTGCCTTGCGCGTTCCAATCTCTTCTGCGGGTCTTTATACGGCATTGAGTGATCTATCGAACCGGGCGTGTCCCGCCCTTAAAACATTGATCGCGCCGACCAGATCGGCGTTGTCCTCGAAGCCACATTTGACGCAGAGGAATTGCGCCTGCGTCTGCCGGTTGTCCGCTGACACATGACCGCAGCGCGGGCAGGTGCGGCTCGTGTTCTGCGGCGGTACCACCACCAACCAGCCACCCCGCCATGCCAGCTTGTAGTCCAGTTGGCGGCGGAACTCGAACCAGCCCTGATCGAGGATGGACTTGTTCAGGCCAGCCTTGGCCCGAACGTTTCTGCCCGGCTGTTCGGCCGTGCCTGCTGCTGACTTGGACATGTTCCGTACCCGCAAGTCCTCGATACACACCATCGCGTGGTTTTGGCTGATCGCAGTCGAGGTCTTGTGCAGGAAGTCGCGACGGGCATTGCCGATGCGGGAATGAATGCGCTGGACTCGGGCCTTCGCCTTCTTCCAGTTGTTGCTGAACTTCACCTTCCGGCTCATGGCCTGCTGCGCTTTGCGCAGCACGGTTTCGTGCCGCTTGAAACTGTTGAGTGGCGCGATGAACGTGCCATCCGACAGCGTGGCGAATCGGGCAATGCCCATGTCGATACCGACCGCGCCGCCGTGCGGAATGGGCTGCTCAACCTCGCGCCGCGTCTGAATACTGACGAACCACTTGCCGCCGCTCAAGCTGACAGTGACGTTGCGCAGCTCGCCCAGCACTTCGCGGCTGTTGCGATAGCGAACCCAGCCGAGTTTGGGCAGAAAGAGGCGGCTGTTGGCTTGGTCTAGCTTGATTGCTTTCGGGTCTGGATAGCGGAAGCTGTCCGACCGGCCTTTCTTCTTGAA
>CALANA010000219.1 GCA_937925925.1 uncultured Chloroflexales bacterium
GCCCCCGTCCATGTTCCTTTTCTGGTGCAGCGCGGCGAAGCCGCGCCGCACCAGAAAGGAGATTTTGACGGAGAGGCGTTACATGCAACGCCTCTCTGCCCCGCGACATCTTTTTCGAGAGGAAGGCTCGTGGTCGTATGAGCAAGCGGAAGACAGACCAACGGATGCGGAAAGTCGAAGTCAAATTGGTATCAGTGCCTGGATCTCGCTTGCCTGGTTGCTCTTGATCAGGAAAGAAAATAGCTTCAACTGGCTGCCCGAAGAGCCGGGCGATCTCGAAAGCCAGGGGCAGGCCTGGATCATACTTCCCAGTCTCAATCGCATTGACCGTCTGCCGTGGGCGGCTCTCCCACAACCCACCCCGGCGCAGCGATCGCACATTCGTATGTTATGTATGGTAGACTATAATCCTGACGACCTGACGAGAGCCTGTCATTTACCTGGAGGACGTGTCTGCAATGCAAATGTTAATTACCAATCTCCTGCTGATCGTGATCACTGGCGGCATTGGCTACCTGGTAGCCCAGGCGCGCCCACACTGGTTCCGCTTACAGGAACTCGGTAGCTTCTATCTCCCCGGACTGATCTCCGTTTTACTGCTGGCGGGAGCGATGCGCGCAGCAGCGGTGATCTATGGCCCGGCGGCCATGCTGTCGATCATCAGTGTCATCGTCGGCTTTGGGCTGGGCATCTGGTTGGCCCGCCGCACCACACGGACGCTACGCTGAAAGCAGGCACCATGACTGCAACACCTGTTGCCAACTCGCCGCCACCGCCTGCCAGATTACCGTCTCGGGTCAAACTGGCATTTGGTGCGGGCGATCTTGGCCCGGCGGTGGCGACGATCATTCTGTCGTTTTTTCAGTTGTTCTTTCTCACGACGGTAGCCGGCCTACGCCCGGCAGTGGCCGGATCGATTGTGCTGATCGTTAAGATCTGGGACGCCCTGAATGATCCGCTGGTGGGCTGGTTGTCGGATCGCACGCGCTCGCGGTTTGGGCGCCGGCGACCGTGGATTCTGTTCGGTGCGCTGCCGTTCGGGGGTATCTTCTTTTTACAGTGGGTCGTTCCGCCCTTTGACGATACGGGCAAGTTTCTCTACTACCTGATCGTGGCGCTCCTGTTCAGCATTGCTTTCACCGCCGTCAATGTGCCCTACACCGCACTGACGCCGGAACTGACGCCGGATTACGACGAACGTACCAGCCTGACGGCCTATCGCTTCGCCTTCAGCATCGGCGGCAGCGTCGTTGCTGGCGTGTTGCACCAGGTCATCGTTCGTCGCTTCTGCGCCGATCCGAACGCCTGCCAGATTGAAGAGACGCGCCTGGGCTATATGGTCGCGGCGGCGATCTGGTCGATCACTATTCTCCCGTTCTTTATCTGGTGTTTTGCCGGAACCCATGAACAATATCAGACCAGCGGCACCTATTCCGGCGCGAGTCTCCTGACCCAGGTGGCCCAGGCGTTCCACAATCGGCCCTATCTGTTTGTGATTGGCATCTATCTCTGCTCATGGCTGGCGGTACAGATGACCGCCTCGGTGCTAGCATTCTACATCACCTTCTGGATCCAGCGCCCCGATCTCATTCCGGTGATGCTGGCGGCGGTGCAAGGTTCGGCCTGGATCTGGCTGTTCATCTGGAATGCGGTCAGTGCCCGGCTCGGCAAACGGGCGGTGTATATGATCGGCATGTGCTTCTGGATCGGGGTGCAATTGGTGTTGTTCTTTGTCCAACCTGATCAGGTAGCGCTGGCGGTGGTGCTAGGATTTCTGGCCGGGATCGGCATTGCCACTGCCTATCTGATCCCCTGGAGTATGATGCCCGATGTGATTGAATATGAGGAGCTACGCACGGGCGAACGGCGCGAGGGTGTTTTTTATGGCTTTATGGTCTTTCTGCAAAAGCTCGGCCTGGCGCTCGGCCTGTTCCTGGTCAGTCTGGCGCTGGAGTGGCAGGGCTTTGATCAATATGCACCGATCGGTCAACAACCAGAGTCGGCCCTGATTGCCATTCGGGTCATGCTTGGCCCCCTACCGGCAATCGTTCTCATTCTCGGCATCGTCCTGACCGCCTTTTACCCGATCACCCGCGCAACCCATGCCCGGACGCTGGCGCAGTTGCAGGAGCGGCGTGGGCAGTGAGGCGAAGATGCGAAGATGCAAAGATGCGCGGAGGCGTGAAAATGCCGTGCAATGTGCGCAATGCGGGCAATGCAGAGCAATGTAAACATTGCGTGGGCAATGCGGGCAATGCGGGCACTGCGCCCATCGCCATTCCATGCCGGGCAACGATCGTAGGGGCACCGCTTGTGGGTGCCCGCAGCGACGATCATGGATACGCTCTGCGCGGCATTATGGGCATTGCGCGGCAATGCAGACATTGCGGGGCAATGCGGGGCATTGTGGGCAATGCGGACATGGCGTCCAATGTAAGCATAGCAGGGCATGGCCACGCCAATGCCCCACCATGTCATGCTGACGCAGGAAGCATCTCGCGGCAGGGCACTGCTGAATTAGTGAGATGGTTCGACTGCGCTCACCATGACATGGTTTTTCAGGGATGACATTGATGCACCTCGTCGCCTCCTCGCGTCCCCGCCTCGTCGCATCCGCGCATCAGCGCTGCAAACGAAACAGGGTGGCATAGTCGGTGCCCCACACATAGGTGGCACCCAGGTCGGCGGCGTCGGCAGCGTTGCCAATGATATACACGGTGCGGTCGGGGTAGCGACGGCGCACGCGGTCGCGCCACGGTTCGTCCTCGCGTTCGACAATGTCAACCTGGACATCGGGGCGCTGGCCCTCAACCAGGCGCAGATACTGCACGATCGTGCCTTGCTCCCAGCGTGTCAGGACGACCGCGTCGGGTTCGAGGTGCGCCAGTACCCCCATCCCAAACTCGCGGAACAGCCACAGGTGGGCCTTGTTGCCGTAGGGCAGGCGATCATAGCCCCAACCGAGCGTGAGTACCAGCATCAAGCCCAGCAGTGCCAGTCCATATGCGCGTCTGCGCCTCGTCACCTGGTCGCCTGGTCGCCTGGTCGCCTGGTCGCCTGGTCGCCTGGTCGCCTCGTTGCCTGGTCGCCTCGTCGTCTCGTCGCCTGGTCGCCTCGTCGCCTCTGCCAATAACCGGTCAACCGCAGACGCCAACGCCCTGGCCCCGATACCGACCCACAGGGCATACGGCAGCAGCATGGGCAGCGTGAAATCCATGGCGTCCCGCACAGCAGCGCCAAGGCTGGCAAAGTAGAGCGCGGTGATAGCTGCAACCCAGACGCTGCCGAGCCAGAGCCATAGCGGGTGCCGGAGCAGATGATAGCAGCCGATCACCCCCAGACTCACACCTGACGGCCCGAACTCAAACTGCAGGCGCTCCCACAACGCCAGCGCAGCATTGAACAGCGTGCGCAGCCCAGGCCACACAAACACCGTCTGGCGCATGGTGCCGCCCACAACGTGGGTGAGCGCCTCCGCCCAGGTGGTGGGTGCCCCCCAGAAGTAGGCACGTGGCAACCCGTGATCCAGCCCATCGAACGGCCCCCACTGCGCATAGCGCACATACACAAACAGCCACGGCGTCAGGCCGAGGGCGCCCGCCAGGATGAGCCAGGGCAGGGGTTGCAGCGCCGATCGTTCGCCTGCGATCCACACACGCACCAGTGCCAGAAGGCCAAAGACCAGCAGCAGCGGTGCCCCGGTAAAGGCAAACGAGCCATGATTGCTGATACCCAGACCGGTAATGAATGCCGCCGCATACAGCCAGCGGCGATTGGGCCGGGGCCGACGGCCCGATGCGTCCGACTGTTCCGGCGCATTGACCGTGCCAGCGTGGTAGGCATGCCACAGCGTCAGCGCGAGTAAGCTGAGGAACAGCGTGTTTAGGGTGTAGACTTCGGCAATCGTTGAGAGGTGCCACATGCCAGGCGCGACAGTCAGCGCGATGGCGGCAATGAGTGCCGCGAGCATGCAGCGGGTTACGCGCAGCACGAGCAGCGCCAGCACTGCCACCGTGCCTGCCCCCATCAGCGCCGAAGTCAGCGTCACCCGGTAGGCGATGTCGCCCACGGGCACCAGCGTCATGAGCTTGCCCAGCAGCACATACAGCGGATAGCCGGTCGGGTGCGCCACGCCGAGCAAGTAAGCGGCGAATTGAAACTCGCCGCCATCACCAGAAAGAACGCTGGGGGCGGCAGTACGGGCATAAAGGGTAAATGATCCGATCAGGGTCAACAGGGTGACAAGTGGGGCCTGTGGCAGCGCTCGTGCGCGCTCACGGTGCCAGAACAATGGAGCTTTAATCACACCTCATCTCAATCTGTCTTGCAATAAGCCAGCACGTTGGCACGTTGGTACGTTGGTACGGTCAGGATCAACGTATGCTGACCAGTTTCCCACTCAACTCAATGACCGACGCGGACGCGGGGGCGGGTGCCCCGACGCGTCCACGTCCGCGTCGGCGGCGCATAGGCCGCCGGTGCGGCTTGCGCATCAGCCCGCGTGGGCGGGCTTTGCTCCCGTGTCGCCGGCCTGTGAACGGGCCGGCGATCTGCGATCAAGATTCATCTGTGGCAGACGATAGCGGCTGTAATGGTTCGATCCGCACACTACCACGCGCCACGGTTGTCAGCAGTGGGCCAACCGGCTTGAATGCCGCCAGTGGGCCATCGGGGTTGAGTTGCAAGCGCCAGGGCTTCCAGGCGACCCGGCCCTGAGCATCGCCCACGAGCAGTGCAACCCCATCATCCACGGGTTGCAAAAACGGCATGCGGGTGCGCATCGGCCACAGCCGCGCATTGGCGGGCACGCCACTGATCACACACACCAGGCGGATACCCTCCCACACCTGCACACTGGTTTGCACCGGGTCAAACTCCCAATCAAATCGCCAGAGTTGTTTGGGGAGTCGCCACAGCGCGTACCCACCGCGCTGCGAACGTGGATTATCCACTGCAATGTGGGTGACATACGGGCCAGGCCGGGTACCATAGCGGGTTAACACCCCCGCGATCAACTCGCTGTATTCGAGCGTCGAACCTGGCCCATAGCGACAGACCGCCAGGAAGCCCATGGTCAGGCCACCGGGCACGCGCACCAGTTTGAGCGCGGGCGGCACCAGCGCGACGACCGCCTCGGCGCGGATGGCGAACGAGGCCGCCAGCGCACTGCCCCAGAGCATCCACGGTGCGGGAGGATAGTCACGGGTCAGGGCCGTATTCGGGTTAAAAGCATGTGACATAAGCGGGTCGTATGTGTTCAGGTCAGACCGGCACGCCGTAGTGCTGAGGCCATTGGATTATCGTCCTCATCATCGTGATCGGCATCGGTCGTCGTATACAACGGGCCACTCTCCACTGGCGGGACACTATCCTCAAGCTCGTCATCAGCCGCCCAGTCCAGCGCCAGTTGTTCGGCCCCGACCAGGGCAATAATATCTTCAACACCAAAGCGCAACAGATCGGTATGTGCCTGGTCGCTGCTCCGCTCCGTCAGATCGCTGATGCAGTGAATGTCAGGGAGCGCCGCCAGCGTTTCGGCCAGCGTCTGGGGGGCAACCATCGGTGCTTCGGGAGCGGCCATGAGTGCCGCCACCTCTTCTGCAGAAGGGATGCCGGTATCTACCAGCAGGATGGTGGCGTGTACTACTGGATAAAGCAAGCGCAGGATCGAGCGTGTTTCCTGCAACTGCGCCAGGGCACGGCGCAGGCTCCCCGCACTACGACTGGCCTTGATCTCAAACACCCAGGCGCTCTGGGCATCCTCCAGCAGCAAGGCATCGAGTTCACGATATTTGATGCTGGCGCGCTTGCCGCGCCGTTCCTCATACTCCAGAATACGTCGTTCAGACAGGGCAAACCGGGTCGCCAGCCAGTCGCGCAAGGCCGCCTCGGCCTGACCCCCAAAGATGTCACGCTGACGGGGTGGACGGATGGCCCGCTGATTGCGGCGCTGGATCAGAAATTGCTCGACAAACGCCCGATAGCGCTTATCATCGGCGGTTATCAGGCGTGGGCGGGCATAGCGAGCATGAGTCACAGGCACCTCCCTTTCTTCCGTCTTTCACCGCTGGTGCTGCTGGCCCAGTTCAAGCGAGCGCTGATAGGCGGCCTGGATCGCATCACTCAACGCTGTGCGCAACCCACCGCGCTCCAGGGC
>CALANA010000220.1 GCA_937925925.1 uncultured Chloroflexales bacterium
CCTGCGCGGCCCGTTCGGCTCCGGTCAGCAAGAGCTGCCCGTCCTGGGTACACCAGCGCAACCAGGTGGCCTCCCGATCCTCAAACCGTCCTGTCCAGAGGGTCACGCCGACCCCGACCTCGGGCAGCCATCCCGACTCCCAGCGCTGATAGGCGTTCCTGTGCAGGATGTAGACCCGCACCACCTCGTCTCCGATATGCTGGCCCGGATCGAAGATGACATAATACAGCACATGCATCCGGGCATAGCGCTCCAGTTTCGTATCGGCCTCGTGGCCTCTGGTATTTGAGACAATCTCGATCACCACATCCGGGGGCTTGCCATAGTCCCAGACACAATACGACCGCTCGTAGGTATCCCACCACCCGCTGTGCGGCTGCACATCGAGGCTGACAAACACATCGGGTACCAGGGCATCCTGGTGTACGGCATAAAACACGCCAACATTGGCATCCGCCAGAAACGGACGCTGTAGGGTCTCGGCCCCTGAACTGTACAACGCATCGACGAGCAAGCGCTGCTGTTTGGCGGAAAAGAGATTATCCACGGGGGTATCGTCCTCCGTTATCAAATGATCGACATTGGGCCAGAACTCCCGTGGGAGGGGTTTGCCTTCGGACACCATGTAATCGTCGATATTTGGCGTCACCGCCGAGGTAGGGTCTGTATGCATACGCAACTCCTTTCCGTATGAGTGTTCTGGGTATGGCGGGTGTTGAATCAGGGTAGTACGACAACGAGCATTATGAACGAGATTGCATCGCGGAGAGTGTAGCATAAAAACCGTTTGGTGTCTCAGTACTCGCTGCGTCCCTCCGCGTTCGTCACAGGAAAAACATCTTGTTGTAAGAATAGTATTCACATCCCGGCATAGCGCTCCTGTTTTGTATCGGCCTTATGATCGAGCATGATCAAGACGATCTCGATCATCATATCCGAGGTCTTTTGATCATACCACATCAGAGAGTGACCGTCCCGTTGTCAAAGACTGGTTGCACATGTGCGTGTCCTCTTTTCATTAGAGGACTTATGCGGTAGCAGCGCCCGTCCGGTGAACAGGCGGGCAACGCGGGAGCGACGCCCGCGGTGGGAGCGCCCGGCCCGTGAACGGACGGGCAACTCCGGTGAAGCTCGCCGGCGCGGGCTGAAGTGCCGGTGGTACACCAGCCGCCAGTGCGCTGCCGGTGTCCGACACGGCAGCGTCCAGGCACATGCGACCGCGTACCTCGTGTTCATGAGATTGCAACCCACCCGACCGCCGCTGTCTTGTATAATAGGTGGTGGGACGGGGCAGCCATCAGCCCTGGCACTGCGAACTACCCGAAGGAGCGCCGTATGCACGACTTGATCACGCTCATCGCGCCACTGGAAGCGCTGCGGGCCACGCATGGCGATGCGGTGGCCGATGCTGCGCTGGCACCGTTACGCCAGATGTATGGCGAGGCGGCGGTCGCGGCCGCCCTGGCCGCTATCCGTGCGCATGACTCGCCGACATCCGCCACGCCGCAGCAGGCAATCCAGGCCAGCGACGGCAGCCAGATCGACCACGTGAGGCAGCAAACGGTCTATGGCGATTACTATGAAGTGCCGCCCGACCCGCACCTGCCGCGCCAGGAGCGGGCGCTCCGCACCTACCTGGTGAGTACGGCCAACGGCTGTAACGCGCTGGCGCTCAGTTCCCTCGATCCAACCGATGCCGCCCACCGCCGTCCGCTGGAACTGGCGCGGGTCTATATCGGCCTGCACACAACAACGCAGGTGCGCCTGACTGATGCCGATCCGGCAGCGCAGGCGCAGCGTTCCCGCCGTTCCAATGCAGAGCAAGACATGCGCCCGCTGACCGCGCTGGAGGCGCTGGTTCGCGCCGACCAGCGGCGTATGCTGCTGCTGGGTGCGCCGGGTAGTGGCAAGAGTACCTTTGTTAACCACCTGGCGCTGTGCCTGGCGGGAGCCGCGTTGCAGGCGCAAGGTCTGTGCCCACCCCAGCCGGAGGGGGGCTGGCTGGCGCAGTTGCCAGACTGGACGCCGGGCGCACTGCTGCCCATCCGCGTGATCTTGCGTGACTTTGCCGCGTCTGCCGCCGTTGCCCACGCCGATCAGGGGTCGGTGGCCTTGCTGCGGGATTTTCTCCAGGCGACCCTGGCCGCCGGCGATTGTGCGGAGGCGCTGGAGCCGCTGATGAGCGCACTGGACGAGGGCCGCGCCGTGCTGCTGCTCGATGGCCTGGACGAGGTGGTCGGGCACCCGGCGCTGGCGCACGTGACCGAGAGTATCCTCGCCACCGCTCGTGCCTACCCGCATAGCCTGATCCTGGTGACTTGCCGTATTCTGGATTATCAGGTCGAGCGGTTGCGCCAGTTGCCCGGCTTTCCCACCCACACCCTGGCCGAGTTGACCGACGCGCAGATCGCGCAGTTTGTTGCAGACTGGTACGCCGAACTGGCCGCCAGCGGTCGCCGTTCAACAAGCCAGGCTGCCGCTGATACCCGCTACCTGCAGCAGGCAATTGCCGCCCGCCCGGAGCTGCGCGACCTGGCACGCCTGCCGCTGCTGCTGACGGTGATGGCGCTGGTGCATGTCAACAAGGGCACGCTGCCCGACGCTCGTGCGCTGCTGTATTACGAGTGCATTGACATCTTGCTGCTGCGCTGGCGGCAGTCGCGGGGCGAGCATGATCTCTTGACCCGGCTGGGTGTGAGCCAGTTTCGCAGCAGCGATCTGCTGGCGCTGATGGCGCGTCTGGGCTTTGCCGCCCACGAACGGGCCGAACGGAGCGCCGAGGAGTCCAGTCGCCCTGCTGACCTGAGCGAGAGCGAAGTGATGCGCTTGCTGGCCGATGGGTTTGCGCAATACGACAATGGGCGCAAGTACCACCTGGCCGAAATGGTTCTGCATGCGCTGATGCAGGGCAACGGACTGCTGCTCAAGCGTGGGCCGGACGTGTATGCTTTTCCGCACCGTACCTTCCAGGAGTTCCTGGCGGGCTACCACCTGCTGCGCCAGCCCAACGCGCTGCGGCTCTGTCTGGAGCGGTCGCCCCAGGCGCACTGGCACGAGGCGCTGCTATTACTGGCGGGCTATCAGGTGCTGGCGGGCGGCGAGTTCGACAAGCCGTTGAGCCTGGTCGAGAAGCTGCTGGAACGCTCGCCGGGCGAGCAGGTGCTGGCCGGGGAACTGCTGACCGTGCTGGGCCGCGAGCGGGTGGCTGGATATGACCCGGCGCTGCTGGCGTCCGGCGGGCTGTGGTGGCGGGTTCACCGGGCGCTGCTCCGCCTGGCTGTCCAGGGTCAGGCCCCCGCCTTTCCGGCCACCCTGCGTGTGCGGGCGGGACTGGTGATGGGGCGGTTGTGCGTGTATGACCAGGATGCTGTTACCACGCCAATCGTTGACCCGCGCCTGCCGCTGGCGCTGATCGGCTTGCCAGTGCAGCAGAGCGCGAGCTGGCACCAGGCGCTGAATGCCTACTGGTGCCCGATCAGCGCTGGTTCCTTCTGGTATGGCGATGACCGCAAAGGCCCACTCCAGCCGGTCACGCTCCCCTACGACTTCCAGATCGCCCGCTACCCGGTGACCAATGCCGACTTTGCGCGTTTCATCGCCGCCGACGGCTATACGGATCGGTGCTGGTGGACAGACCATGGCTGGACGTTTCTCCAACCCGGTAGGCACGATTACCCCTGGGAAGACAACGCACAGCCCATCACCCGGCCACGACGTTGGGACAATTCGGTGTATAATAATCCCATTCAGCCGGTGATAGGTGTGTCGTGGTACGAGGCGGTGGCGTATTGTGCATGGCTAACAGATCAGGGCCACAGCCAGGGCTGGCTGTCCACCGATCATGAGATCCGACTGCCCACTTCACTGGAGTGGGAACGTGCCGCCCGCCACACCGACCGGCGCTATCCGTGGGGCGACGCGCCACCGGATGCCGAGCGGGCGAACTACAAAGAAACCGGCATTGGTCGCCCCGCACCGGTGGGCTGCTTCCCGCAGGGCCGGGCCGCATGTGGGGCGCTGGATCTGGCCGGGAATGTCATGGAGTGGCTGGCAACACCGGATGGTGCGGAGCAGCAGATCAAGCCGGAAAAAGACTTTACACCTGCTGATACGATTTTGGTAACATACAATGACTTTAGAGACGAACCAGAAAATTTGTGCTGCGGCTCCCGTGGCAGGTACTTCCCGCTCGACTGGGTCTTCAACCAGGGTTTTCGGCTTGTCCGGTCCCTGCGCTCATCGGAATAAGGCTTCTGGATGCTGTATTCTGGATTCTGAGTTCTGCGTTCTGAATCCTCTGGGGGTTTGGGGGCTTTGCCCCCAACCGCGATTTTTTGTATGGCGACGTGTGTCAAGTGTTTTTTGCGATCTGCTGGTTGAGATGTGACTATGCCCAGAACATTTCGTCATCTGTATCACCGCCTTTGCAGCTTCGAGCATGTGTTCGAAGCATACCGCCGAGCGCGGCGTGGAAAGCGCCGCCGCCCGGATGTGGCTGCGTTTGAGTTTCGTTGTGAAGACCATGTGCATCAGCTTGTGGCGGAACTTCAGGCCGGGACATATCGACCTGGTGCGTATCGCAGTTTTCGAGTTACCGAAAATGGCAAACAGCGCGTCATCAGTGCTGCCCCCTTCCGCGATCGAGTGGTGCATCACGCACTCTGTGCTGTGCTTGAACCGATCTGGGAGCCACGGTTTATCTTCGACAGTTATGCCAGTCGCCCGGATAAAGGCACCCACGCCGCGCTCAAGCGTGCCCAGCATTTCGCCCGTGGTCACCGGTATGCGCTTCAGCTTGATGTACAACAATTCTTCCCCAGTATTGATCATACGATTTTGCGGGGCCTGCTGGTGCATCATATTGCCGACGACCAGATCATGCAACTGATTGACCTCATCCTGGCCGGGGGTGCAGATCTGCTGCGGAGCGAATATCGTATGGTCTACTTTCCTGGTGATGATCTGTTTGCCGTGAATCGCCCACGCGGACTGCCCATTGGTAATCAGACCAGTCAGTTCTGGTCAAACTGCTATTTGCACCCGCTGGATCTGTTCATCAAGCAGGATCTGGGCTGTCGTGCCTATCTGCGCTATTGCGATGACTTTCTCTTGTTTGCCCATGACAAAGCTACTCTGCATGCCTGGCGCACGGCGTTGATTGACTATGTGGCGACCTTGCGCCTGACGGTGCATGTCAAACGAGCGCAGGTGGTGCCTGTCGCAACTGGTCTTCCCTTCCTGGGTTGGCGTGTCTATCCCTATCGGCGGCGACTCAAGCGGCGCAATGTGATCGCCTTCACCCGCCGCTTTCGCCGGTTACGTATGCGCTATGCAACCGGGCAGTGTACCTTTGCCGATCTCAATGCCAGCGTACAAGGCTGGGTCGGCCATGCTCAGCATGGCAATACCCGCGCACTCCGCCGCTCGCTGCTCAAGGTGTTGTTGTCAAAACGGAGCAATGCCTGATGTCTCTTGAGCGTCAATCTCCCATCTTTGTGCGCACCTATGACTTGCTGCAATGGTTGCTGCCGCATACCCGTAGTTGGCCGCGTTCCTATCGGTTTACCTTGACACAGGAACTGATACGCTCGGCGCTACGCTTTCAGGAACGGATACTGGAAGCTGCCCTGACTAGCGACACGGCCCGGCGATTGGAGCAGGCCGATGTGGAACTGGCAAAGGTGCGGCTCTACCTGCGGATGGGATATGATTTGCATCTTCTGTCTCCCGGCCAGTATGCTCATGTCTCCGATATGATTGGACATGTGGGGCGACTGCTGGGCGCGTGGCGTGGTCAGCGTAACGCTACGCCTTGAGCGGGTAGGTTCAGCGGCAATGTCGCTGACCTATGGGCTGCTTCGTGACCGCCGCGTGTGGGCCAGCCAGGTAGAGGGGCTGGCAAGCTGCGGCTCCCGTAACAGGAACAACCCGAACAACAGGAACGACAACCAGGGTTTTCGGCTTGTCCGGTCCATCGCGCACGGAATGACCGGCCAGTAATCCGTCGAGCGTACGCGCTGGCGGCGCGGTTAGGATGAGCGCGAGCGCGGGGTTAGCCCGGCTGGAGCATTCCAGCCAGAGAGCGAGGCCCGGCCTGGGTTTGTAGAACGTGACCCCGTTCGACCATCCGGGTCGGGCCACCAGTAGGGGCGAATGAAATACCTTCACAGGATGTACACGGTTGTGTGTGCCGCCCGTTCACGGGCCGGGCGAGGGCGGCGGGTCAGCCCGCGCAGGCGGGCTTCGCAAGAGTCGCCCGCCCGTTCACGGGCCAGGCGACGGCGTCGCTCAGGAGTCGCCCGCCCGCTCACGGATCAGGCGACGGCGGCGGGTCAGCCCGCGCCGGCGGGCTTCGCAGGAGTCGCCCGCCCGTTCACGGGCCGGGCGACGGCAGCCCGCGCCGGCGGGCGTCGCAGGAGTCGCCCGCCCGTTCACGGGCCGGGCGACGGCGTCGCTCAAGAGTCGCCCGCCCGTTCACGGGCCAGGCGACGGTGTCGCTCAGGAGTCGCCCGCCCGTTCACGGGCCAGGCGACGGCGGTGCTGCAGCCCGCCTGCGAGGGCTGCGCAAGAGTCGCCCGCCCGCTCACGGATCAGGCGAGGGCGGTGCTGCAGCCCGCGCAGGCGGGCTTCGCAGGAGTCGCCCGCCCGTTCACGGGCCGGGCGAGGGCGTCGCAGGAGTCGCCCGCCCGTTCACGGGCCGGGCGACCACCATACGCCTCTGGCCGCAAGGCCCTATTTTTTATTCGTGTTATCCGTGGTTTATTAATGGAGCCACCACCATGACCCACCAGTCTGACCCGATAAACCTGACCCTGACCTTCACCCCCACCGCCAGCGGTGCGACGATTCGCTGGGAGGCCGATGTGCTGGGCGTGCGGGACAGCGCGTTCATCACACCCTATCCGGGCGATGATCTGGCGCTGGTTATGCATGCCCTCGATGTCCTGCAATATCCCAACTACCCGGTGCCCTCGAACACCGAGCAGCAGCAGTATTTCCGCTTCAACGCCGCGCAACAGCAGCGCCTGACCACGTTGGGGTTGTGGGATGCGAACCGGGTGGTGGCCGACGGCCAGCTACGGGTGGGGCGCACGCTCTTCCGGGCGTTGAGTAACGATGCCAGCGCGACCCAGGCGCTGAGTACCCTCCGCGATCATGCCACGGCCAGCGGCACGGCTCTGGCGCTCCGTCTGCGCTTTCCCGCTACTGCCATCGCCCTGGCGGCGTTGCCCTGGGAACTGCTGTGGGACACTGGCCCGCTGCCATTCTTGCTCAGTCGCGGCCAGGTAGCAAGCTGCACCCGCCACCTCGATCTGCCGCAGGCACTGCCGCCGCCGCAGCCCCCTGGCAGTGTACTCCGCATTCTGGCGCTGGTACCGCAGGCCGGGTTGCCCGCCGACGTGCGTCAGGCCGAACAGGCGGCGCGGCGACACGCCTGGCAGCCCCTGCTGGCCAGCGGCCAGGCCGTGCTGGACGAGATCAGCCCCGCCACACCCGCCGCCATCGTCGATGCGCTGCAGGGCCAGCCACCGGACATTATCCACTTCTACGGGCATGGGCGCTCGCTGCGCGGTGTTGGTGCGCTGCTACTGGACACGCCGGACGGCGGGATGCAGTGGCTCGGTGTCGATCGGTTGCTGGCGGTGTTCGGTGGGGTGCGCCTGGTACTCCTGCACGCCTGCCAGAGCGCCATGTTCAGCGACGACGGCACGGAGCTGGGCCTGCTGTCTGGCCTGGCCCCGGCGCTCAGTGCGGCTGGCGTTCCGTTCGTGATCGGGATGCAACAGACCGTCCGCATCACCGCCGCCACCCGTGCCAGTAGCGTGATCTATCGAGCGCTGGTGGCCGGTGCCAGCCTGCAGCACGCCGTCAGCCAGGCACGGCAGGCGCTGTATGTGGAGGAAGCCGACCCGTGTTCGTGGGCCGTGCCCACGCTGTATATCCGCTCGCCCCAACTCGATGCGGCCTACCTGATCCAGCCCACGCCCCCACCGGCGCACCCCACCGCGCCGGCGCGTATCAGCCAGGTGATCCGCGCTCGCAACCAGAGCCAGGTGCGCGAGGTGGATATGCAGGGCGGGCCGGGCAGCAACCAGCAGGTTACTGCCACCGATCAGAGCGCGGTTGAACGCGCCCGGTTACGTGCCCGGCAGTCCAGCACGCAATCGATCAGCGCAGAGGACGAGAGCGCCGTAAGCGATGTTTCGCTGGATGATCAGTAAGACGTTGCGTGCGTTGTGGTGTCACAGCGCGGAACGTCGGGCCGTGCGTTCGCGCTCCTCCCCTCCGCGCAGCACCATCAACTGCGACGGAAGACTGAGGAGGTGGGTGCGAGACGCTTCCATGTCGGGCGCACCACTGTCGGCGGGATGGCGCTGGTTGTGCAAGTTCGTCCTCAACATGGTGCTATAATTCCCGCAATAGATCAGTCAGGATGCGGAGAAATGGTATGGTCGTTGATACCCAGGTTATGACAGCAGAACAATTGCTCCGTATGCCCGATGATGGCTTACGCTCTGAATTGGTGCAAGGAGCATTGATCCGTATGTCACCGACAGGCTTTCAGCATGGCCGTATTATCATGAATATTGCCACACCGCTTGACCAGCACGTGCGCACGCAGCACCTTGGAGTTGTTTGCGCTGCCGAAACTGGCTTTGTGCTTTCACGTAATCCCGATACTGTACGTGCAGCCGATGTTGCATTTATTGCACAAGCAAAGCTTTCTGCTGAGAAGGGTATTGAGAGTTATTGGCCGGGTGCGCCAACCCTTGCTGTTGAGGTTGTCTCACCACATGACCTCTACACTGAAGTAGATGAGATGGTAACAGATTGGCTTGATGCCGGAACAAGCATGGTTGTTATTGTTAATCCACGTAAACGTAGCGTAACAGTGTATCGCTTGTTGGGCGAGATAACACTGCTTCGAGAAAATGACACGTTGGATGGTGGTGACATTGTACCAGGATGGACAATACCCGTTTCTGCTATTTTTGCTGGCTGAAAAATCTTGATTGAAAGCATTCTAAAAAAGATCACTACTATCTCCAACAAGAAGTATCTGTACCGCACACACGCTTATCGGTGGTTGCATTTGACGGTCTTCTTCACATCGATTTCTTCGGCTCACCATTCAACGAGCCATATCTCGATCACTGTCGAACGCTCTGCCACGCAGATGTGGCCGCATGAGTCGCATCGATTCATTTGGCGAGGTTCAGATGAGCGAGCAACCCTCACGTGCAACTGAGATCTCTCGATCTATTCTTGTGGAGGGTGACACACCTTAATCCAACTCTTAACCTCCTTTCCATTCAGCAGAATGGCCCTGCCGATCACGATCGAATGATCGTCGCAGCCGATTTCGACGAAGCAGGTGTACCTGGTACACTTCTTCAGCAATCTGCGACTGAAGACTGATGAAACCACGCGAGAGCTGTGGTATGCTATGCAGGTCACGGATGATATGCATAGTACTCCAACGAGACTTCCCCTGAAAATCTCCTGTCTGGTGCAGCGCAGCTTCGCCGCGCCGCACCAGGTAGGGAACATGTGCGGGGCCGCAGGCCCCCGCACCCCCTCCGAGACGAAGTCTCATTAGTAATAGTACCTTGATCTTCCCTCTGGGCAAGCCGACGATGCCTGGCATCTTTAAGATCTGGGTCGAATCTACGTGACATATTGCACCGACACGGAAAGGTCAACGCTATGACTACAATAGCCCGACGCTCAGGCGGATTGGCGGCTGAACTGCGCCGCTCCTACGCCTTTATCGAACGCAACTTTAACTTGATCAAACGCTACTGGGCCTGGGAACTGGTCTGGCTGGCCTACTCGATTGTGAACGCGCTGTCGATCACCTTTATCGGTAAAGCCGCCGGAACGATTACCGGTCAGGCTATTCCTGCTGCCGCGATCAACGACTTTATCCTGTTCTTGATGGTCGGCACCCTGGTCTGGCACTATTTGTCAATGGTCTTTGACCTGATCAGCGAGTCGATCCAGTGGGAGCGCTGGGAAGGCACCATCGAGTACACCTTTATGGCCCCGATTCACCGGGTGACGCATCTGTCTGGGCAGGCCTTGTTTGCAATCATCTATGGAGCACTGCACACAGCCGTGATTCTGACGGTTGTTTCGATCTTCTTCCAGGTAGACTTGCAGCAGGCCAACTTCGTGACGATGCTGATCATGCTCGTGGTTGGTAGCCTGGGGTTTGTCGGGTTGGGCTTGATGGCAGCCGTACTGCCTCTGCTCTCGCCCGAAAAAGGCTTGCAGATGACCAATATCATCAAGGCGCTGGTGCTGCTTGTCAGTGGCGTCTACTATCCGGTTAGCGTCTTGCCCGCCATTTTGCAGCCGCTAGCCTACATCTCACCGGCAACCTATATGCTCGAAGGCATGCGTGCCGCTTTGCTCCATGGCGCAACGACCGGTGACATTCTGTACTCGGCGTTGCTGCCGGTGTGTCTGACGGCAGTCGTGACCATCCCGCTTGGCCTGCTGATCTTTGCCCGCGCCGAAGCCTACGCCAAGCGTACGGGAGTGCTGAAACGGAATGGGTAATACCAATGTGACGTTGCCCTTCCGCATCCGTTGGTTCGTCGTACGCTTGCGCATACGACCGCGCGACGTCTCCTAGAACGAGCGGTCGCGGGACGGAGAGGCGTTGCATGCAACGCCTCTCCGCCAACATCCTCGGGAACATAGGCGGGGGCCTGCGGCCCCCGCCCCCCACTGCAACGCAGTCTCGTTGGAGGACGCATGGCAAGACCATGCGGAAGGTTCATGTCGAAACGGTATAAGAGGTGGTTCAAACCCACTTGACACGTTGCATCCTGTAGTAATTCGGTCTGAACGTTGTTGCAGTAGTGCAGCACAATGTCGCCCAGCCTCAGCAGTTTTCCATGTTGTGCTGCGGCTGTAGCAGGGCATCGCCCGTGGTTGCCGAGCCGTAGCTACTGGCGCTCGGTCAGGATGCAATGAGGGGAGACATTGAGGCGATGGCGCAACGACGCTATGCCTTTTCGAGTGAACAAAGATATGTCGGCTTTGAAAGAGTGCGCCCCCGGACGGACTCGAACCGCCGACACAAGGTTTAGGAAACCTTTGCTCTATCCTTCTGAGCTACGGGGGCATAGCGCACTACGATGCGCTTTTTAGTGTACCAGATCTGCTCTACTTTGTCGATAGATTCCTTATTGGTACATGTTCACTTTTCTCCAACGAGTGCGGGCAAGCTGCCCGCGCATGCTCGACGGGGATCGGATGATACCAATGTGACGTTGCCCTTCCGCATCCGTTGGTTCGTCGTACGCTTGCGCATACGACCGCGCGACGTCCCCTGGAACGAGCGGTCGCGGGACGGAGAGGCGTTGCATGCAACGCCTCTCCGCCGACATCCTCGGGAACATGGGCGGGGGGCCGCAGGCCCCCGCCCACCCACCGCAACGCAGTCTCGTTGGAGGACGCATGGCACGACCATGCAAAAGGTTCATGTCGAAACGGTATGATACGAGTAATACCCATTTGACTTAACCATTTCGTATACGCCGAAATCCCCACTTGGTCGGGGGCCGCAGGCCCCCGATCCCCGCCACGACGCAGTCTCGTTGGAGGACGCATGGCAAGACCATGCGGAAGGGTCACGTCGAAACGGTATGACGCCAGAGGTACAGACGCAGGAGGTAGTGCTGAATGGCTGCCCACCAGCCATACCGAAATCCAATCGTCGAGGTGACCCTCGTGGTCGCCCGCAGTGTGCTGCAACGACAGCAATGATTACCGATGCGCAGCAATGTACAGCGATGCCGGGCGCTGCGGCACATTGCGGGGCGCTGCGGGCACCCACAAGCGGTACTCCTACGATCATGGCATGATCGGTGTGGGGCATGGTGGGGCGCTGCGGGGCATTGTTGGGCAATGCGAGGCATTGCCGCCCATGGCGTAGCACCGATCGTAGGGGCGACCCTTGTGGTCGCCCGTAGCGAAAAGCATTGATGCGCAATGTGGGGCGATGTGGGGCACTGCGGGTCGATGCGGGACATTGCCTCGCACCGATCGTAGGGGCGACTCTTGTGGTCGCCTGCAGCGAAAGGCATCGATGTGCGCTGCGGGGCGCTGCGGGGCGCTGCGGAGCAATGTAGGCAAGGCGGGCAATGCGGGGCATTGTGAACGTTACGGGGCAATGCGAGGCGCTGCGGGGCAATGCGGGGCATTGCGGGCACCCACAAGAGTGCCCCTACGATCATGGCATGATCGGCGGGGGGCATAGTGGGGCGCTGTGGGCGCTGCGGGGCAATGTGAGGCGCTGCGGGGCAATGCGGGCGGGGCAGTGCGGGCACCCATAAAGGGACGCCCGCGCTCCCAGGCGCACCCTGCACGCTGACGACAGAGATTACTCCCAGATGTGAACAGGTACTCCTGGTTATGACATTTGACAACCCAATTACAGGATGGTATACTTTCATAACGTCGTGCGGTTGCGCACGTCTTTTGATGTTGAGTAGCGTAGCATGTGATAACAGGCCTCTTCTAAGGCATAGCCGCTCGCTATGACCAGATCCAGGCCAGTATATTTTTTTTGTGCCAAATATAGCCTGTGTTAATCGTCCGAAAGGGGATACAAGAAAGGAATGCCGACTATCAACCAACTGGTGCGTAAACCACGCAAGCCAGTTATCAAGAAAACCAAAGCACCAGCCTTGCGGTTTACGTACAACTCGCTTCGAGGCAAGTTGACACGTGGCAAAGGTTCACCACAGAAGCGGGGTGTCTGCACCAAAGTAAGTACGGTGACACCCAAGAAGCCCAATTCTGCCTTGCGCAAAATTGCACGTGTGCGGCTCTCGAATGGTCTAGAAGTGACTGCCTATATTCCGGGTGAGGGGCATAACCTGCAAGAGCATTCGGTGGTTCTTGTGCGTGGTGGTCGTGTCAAGGATTTGCCGGGTGTGCGCTATCACATTGTGCGTGGTACCCTGGATACCCAGGGGGTGTCCAACCGCAAACAGGGGCGATCAAAGTACGGCACAAAGAAGGGTGGCGGCAAGGCGGTTAAGCGCTAATACTGGTTGCTTTCAGTTGCTCTGCTGCTGTCACGTGCGAAATATGCGTGTAAAAATAATAAAGTGTAAAATTGAATAACGTTCTGTCATTTCTGGCTTATTGTAAATGTGAGTAGGGATCTGAATATGCCGCGTCGAGGAAAAATTGTAAAACGAATTCCGCCACCTGACCCACGCTATAACAGTATTGCCGTACAGCAATTTATTAACAAAGTGATGCAGCGTGGTAAAAAGAGTGTGGCCGAGCGGATTGTGTATCAAGCCATGGATCTGGCTTCAGAACGAGCCAAACGTACACCATTGGAGGTGTTTGAGCAAGCGTTGCGCAATGCCAGTCCCACCATAGAAGTGAAGCCCAAGCGCGTGGGTGGGGCCACCTACCAGGTTCCGGTGGAAGTAAAGAGTGACCGGCGCGCAACGCTGGCGATGCGCTGGATCTTGAACGCTGCTCGTTCTCGTAGTGGTAAGCCTATGTACGAGCGGTTGGCAGCAGAATTGATGGATGCCTACAACAACACCGGTAGTACCATCAAGCGCAAAGAAGATGTGCATAAAATGGCCGAGGCAAATCGGGCGTTTGCACACTATGGTCGTTTGTAACGTGCAGGAGCTAGAGCGGTCGGAACGTGTACGCTGTTATTCCTACCAGGTTCCGTCCGTCTGGAAACGATAATCGGACAACGATAACCCGACCACCATGCTGTGACTTTTGGGACAATATCTGCATCTGTCACCAGATATTTTTTTTCTGGTCAGCGACGACCTGTTAGAGTAACCGTTATCAGGAAAAGCGTGAGTATATTCGCGCCAATATTCATAAGGAGCAGGATACCGTCATGCCACGCCAGACTGCACTGGATCGCATTCGAAATATTGGTATTATTGCCCATATTGATGCGGGGAAAACAACGACAACTGAGCGTATTTTGTTCTACACAGGTCGTACCTATAAGATCGGTGAGGTTCACGAAGGCACCGCAGTGATGGACTGGATGCCGCAGGAGCAGGAGCGGGGTATTACGATTACCGCTGCCGCCACCACCGCTCATTGGAACGACCACCAGATAAATATTATTGATACGCCCGGCCATGTGGACTTTACGGTTGAGGTTGAACGTTCGTTGCGTGTTCTTGATGGTGGAGTCGTGGTATTCGATGCTGTTGCCGGTGTCGAGCCGCAGTCTGAAACAGTATGGCGGCAGGCGGACAAATATCGTGTGCCCCGCATCTGTTTTGTGAACAAAATGGATCGTATTGGTGCCAGTTTCGAGCGCACGATCGCCATGATCAAAAGTCGGCTCGGTATCAAACCGGCCATAATACAGTTGCCAATCGGTGCTGAAGACTCGTTCCAGGGGATTGTTGATCTGATTGAGAACAATGCTGTCATCTGGACGGATGACCTGGGGCGTGAGCGGCAGATCGTTGCAATACCGGCTGATATGGTAGCGCAAGCCGAAGCTGCCCGACGCGAATTGATCGAGACGGTAGCTGAGACGGACGATGAGTTGATGCTGCTCTATCTTGAGGGCGAGGATCTGAGCGTTGAGGAAATTAAGCGCGGGTTGCGCAAGGCGACCATCCAGAACCAGCTTGTGCCCATCCTGTGTGGTTCGGCGCTCAAAAACAAGGGCGTCCAGAAAATGCTGGATGCAGTGATAGACTACTTGCCATCACCACTGGATCGTCCGGCTGTACAGGGTACGATCCCCGGTCAGGTGATGGGCGATGAAGGCGTCGAAATTATTACGCGTCAGGTGAGCGATGATGAGCCGTTTAGTGCCTTGATTTTCAAAATTGTCGCTGATCCTTATGTAGGCAAGCTGGCCTACTTCCGCGTCTATTCCGGCAAGCTTGAAACCGGCTCGTATGTGTTGAACACCACCAGTGGGCAACGTGAGCGGGTGGGGCGCATTGTGCAGATGCACGCCAATCACCGCGAAGAGGTGAAGGAAATCTACGCGGGTGATATTGCCGCGCTGGTTGGGCCAAAGCAAAGCGCGACGGGTGATACGATCTGTGATGTGGACAACCCGATTTCACTCGAGAGTATTCGTTTCCCAGAGCCAGTGGTTGAAGTAGCGATTGAGCCAAAAACCAAGGCCGATCAAGATAAACTGGGTGTTGCGCTCGCACGTTTGAGCGAAGAAGATCCGACCTTCCGCGTCTATACCAATGCCGAAACCGGGCAGACGATCATCAAGGGTATGGGTGAGTTACATCTTGAGGTGATTGTTGACCGTATGCGGCGCGAATACAAAGTAGACGCAAATCAGGGCAAGCCGCAGGTTTCGTATCGTGAGGCCTTAACCCAACCGGTTGATATTGAAGGCCGCTTTGTCCGTCAATCTGGTGGTAAAGGTCAATACGGGCATGTCAAGCTTAAGCTGGAGCCACTGGAATATGGGACTGGCTTTGAGTTTATAAATGCTATTGTGGGTGGTGTCATTCCCAAGGAATACATCCCCGCTGTTGAAAATGGCATCAAAGAAGCTATGCAGACCGGGGTAATTGCCGGGTATCCCGTGGTCGATCTCAAGGCGACGCTCTATGATGGCTCTTATCATGAGGTAGACTCGTCTGAAATGGCGTTTAAGATTGCGGCCTCAATGGCTTTGAAAGACGGCGTGCGGAAGGGGAAGCCCATCCTGCTGGAACCGATTATGAAGGTCGAGATTGTCACACCAGAAGACTTTCTGGGAACGGTGCTAGGCGACTTGAATTCGCGCCGTGGGCGAGTCGAAGGTATGGAGGGGCGCGGGAATGCCCAGGTAGTACGTGCCTACATTCCTTTATCGACCATGTTTGGCTATACGACCGACTTGCGTTCGGCAACACAGGGTCGCGCAACGTCGTCGATGGAATTTGATCACTACGAGCCAATGCCCGATTATCTGGCGCAGGAGATTATTGCTAAACAGCGTGGCCGGTGAGAGGTTTTTTAAATGCCCGCTGGTGGAAACAAACAGGGGCAAGCAGCGGTAGTGGGGTCAGGGTCGCTCCCACAACCGATCTTGCTCACTCCATCGCCGTGGGTCGACTATGAATTGCTCGACTCTGGCGATGGTCAGAAATTAGAACGGTTTGGCCCTTATCGGCTGGTTCGCCCGGAGACACAGGCGATCTGGTCGCCATCACTACCCGCAAGTGCCTGGTCAGCGGCTGAGGCCCAGTTTCAGCGCACGCGCACTGAAGATGGCCCTGGAGAATGGCTTCAACGTAGTTCACTGCCAGAACAGTGGACTCTGCACTATGACAATTTGAAATTCTGGGTACGCCTGACTCCATTTCGGCACACTGGTGTTTTTCCAGAGCATAGCGCTCACTGGGCGTGGCTGCGTGCGCAGTTGCAACAGGCGCAAACACAACCGAGTGTGCTGGTATTGTTTGGGTACACGGGTTTGACAACATTGTGCGCCGCCGCTGCTGGTGCCCGTGTCTGTCATGTTGATGCCTCGCGTCCAGCCGTGCGTTGGGCGCAAGCCAACCAGTCTGCCTCACAGTTGCAGGATCGACCCATCCGCTGGATCATTGATGACGTGTTGAAGTTTGTGCGACGCGAAATCCGGCGTGGATCACGCTATGACATGCTTGTGATGGATCCGCCTGTTTTTGGGCGTGGGCCAAAAGGTGAGATCTGGCGTCTAGGCGAGTCGTTGCCGATGTTGATGGCATATTGTACGCAATTGTTGACTGCGCATCCGCTTGGGGTGCTGATCAATGCCTATGCGACCAGTTTTTCGTCGGTTTCGCTCTACAATGTGTTGGCAACTGCTATGCAGTCTTTTGGCGGAACCGTCGTAGCTGGTGAACTGGTTCTCGTCGATACCGCCGCACAACGACCGCTCTCGACGGCATTGTACGCACACTGGCAACCATAGAATGTGACATCATTAAAATTGTAAGCGAACCACGCTATATGCCGTATTTCGAGTCATATCTTGCATTACAACGCGTGTGTATTTGTGTCCGAGAGTCGTTGGATAGCGTGCGATTATGCTGACATTTCCTGTCAAGGAGCTGAACTGATGGCATTCATCGGCTAATTGGTTCTCTACAATTACATTTTTTTCACGGCAGGGACACAGATAGGGACTATCGTGTCTCGTTATTTTTGTATTCGTCCGTACAGATATGAACGAAATAATCATTTGATAAGTGAGGAATGTAACTTATGGCAAAGCAGAAGTTCGAGCGTACAAAACCGCATATCAATGTCGGTACTATCGGGCACGTTGACCACGGCAAAACGACGCTCACCGCCGCGATTACCAAAGTGCTGGCGTTGCGCGGGGCGGCCAACTTTATGGCCTATGATCAGATCGATAACGCCCCCGAAGAG
>CALANA010000221.1 GCA_937925925.1 uncultured Chloroflexales bacterium
ATCGTGCCGGTCGCGCCAGATGATCCAGCCCATCGCCAGCATGCACACAATCAACAGCACTGCCAGCAGCGGCGTCGTGAGCGCCAGGCCGAGCAATGTCGTCCACTGATAGAGCAGCGCCACGCTACTGAGACTGAAGCCGATCCAGAGCGTTGGGCGCAACCAGAGCGTGGTGGGCGGCATGCGCAAGAGCAAGCGTTCAATCACATAGCCTGGCCCCACCAGCATAAACAGCAGCACAACGAGCAACCGTCCCGCTGGCCCGGCCAGCCACGCGACCGCAGCACAACAAAGTGCCACAACGAAAAGGCGGAATCTGAGCGTCATACGGTTTAGTATAGCACAAAACATAGCAATTCTAGTAATACCAGGTTGTATTCGGGTGTGACGTACCGTTCTGCCCGCTCCCTGCCAGCCCGCCGGGGGCCGGCAGGCCCCGGCTCGGGTTCCCACGGCCGCGTGCGCGGCCTGGTGGAGCCCGCGCAGGCGGGCTTCGCCGACGGTAGCCAGCGGCTTTAGCCGCCAGGCGCGGGGGCACGGGCAGAACGGTACGTCACACCCGTTGCATTCTGGGGTACAACATTGCCACCATTGAAACCCATGTCATGGTGAGTGAAGCGAACCATCTCGTTGAATGAGCATGGCGATTCAGCGAGATGCTTCCTACCGTCAGCATGACATGGAGCGGCGGTGCGATACAGTGAGATGCTTCCTACCGTCAGCATGACATGGCGGGGCAATGCGATACAGTGAGATGCTTCCTACCGTCAGCATGACATGGAGCGGCGGTGCGATGCCTCACCGCTGCATTCTCAACGAAACCCATGTCATGGTGAGCGAAGCGAACCATAGAACGCAACCTGGTATAAGCCCTGTAAAACAGCGGAAGACGGAACACTCTCCTGGCTCAAGCCGGGACTCCGGTTGCGTATTGGGATACGCTGGCTATATTTGCATCACAGTATGTTTCTGCTACAATGAATAACGTCGGCTGTAAACTTATGTTACACATGCTGCCGGGAATGCCGTGCATGAAGCATTACTTTTCCAGGATCTGGCTCTCAATTATCTGGTTACTGCTGAGCAGTATCTTTATCGCTCCTGAACGGGTTGCGCAGGCCCAGACATCACTCGAATTCACCATCACTCCCGCGTTTGAGGGGAATTACGTTCCAGGTACCTGGTTGCCGCTGCAGGTAGCGTTGGTGAACGAGGGAGCGGCATTTGAGGCACTGGTGGCGGCCACGCTGCCGGGCAACCCCAATCGCTACACGGCACCGGTTGAACTCCCCGGCGGATCACAGAAGATCATAACGCTGTATGTCGCCATGGATCAAGAGACGCGCCAGGTACGCGTCACGGTTGAACATGCGGGCACGGTGGTGGGCGAGCAAGTGGTGGAGGTACGTCCCCGTCCTGATGAGCGCCTGCTGGGGTTGACGACTGAGCAAAGGCTTGCGCTCGCACTGCCAGGCCGTCAGGATCTACAACGCTTACCATTCACCGTGTTCGATCTGCCCCCCGCGTCCGTTCCCGATCAAACGCCGGGGTTGGGGAGCCTGACGCTGCTGATGCTGGCGGATATCACCAGCGCGTCGCTGACCCAGGCACAGCAGCAGGCGCTTATGGGCTGGGTTATCAATGGCGGGCACCTGATTATTGCGGGTGGTTCAATTGCTGGACGGACACTCAGTGGACTGGCGGAACCATTCTATGTGGCAACCCTGGGCGATACCCTGGATCTGGACATGGCGTTTCTGGCGGAGTTTGTGAATGGCAGCGCACCTGCCAGCTTACCGGGCATTCAACTCGATCCCCTGCCCGGAACCCGTTCGTTCGGGCCACCTTCCGCACCGTTGTGGGTGCAACGAGAACTTGGACTGGGGGTCATCACGCAACTGGCATTTGCGCCCGGCCTTCCTGCACTGAATAGCTGGTCAGACGCCCCGGTTTTCTGGGATCGGCTCTTGCAACCCGCGCCTGTACTACGCAGTACTCCAGGCGTTGAGCCGAACTTTGACCGTGCGAGCGAACAGGTTCTGACGGCTGCGCTGAGTAATCTACCCGCCTCAAATCTTCCGCCCGCTGGAGTGTTATTTCTGCTCCTGGTGGGGTATACCATCCTGATTGGCCCGGTCGTGGCGCTGATGTTACGTCGGGCGGATCGTCAGACCCTCGGCTGGCTCCTGTTGCCCGCCCTGGCGCTGCTCACGACCGTCGGGAGCTTCGGATTGGCCTATACACTGCGTGCCAATCAGCAAATCGTCTCGCAGATCAGCCTGATTGAGCAGACCAGCGCGATGCAGGCTCGCGTGCGCACGGTGGTAGGCTTGCTCACCCCCCAGGATACCACCTTCGCGGTGCAAATCGCTCCCGAAGCGTTGGTACGCCCGCTGCGTTCGGTCAGTGGACTATTTGGCCCCATCAGCGGCGCCCAGGGGGACTTCACGCAGCAGTCGGGGATCTTCCAGGTAGCGGTAAACCGTTGGCAACTTGAGGGTTTCATTGCCGAGCAGCAGGTTGATTTTACTGACCTTGAGGCACGCATTGTGTTGAACGGCCCTGATATTCAAGCAGAGGTACATAACACAACTGACCAGACCCTGCATGACGTTGTGGTGGCTTATGGCGAACAATTAGTACGGATAGGGGATATTCTACCTGGAGCGCGACAGACGGCTAGATGGCCTGACATCTCAGCCGCCAATCCTCCCCGTTCGGGCACGGCGCTGAGTTACCTGGTTCTGCGCGAAGCGTTGGATGCCGGTCGTCGGCCAGGCGGTGTTACCGACCGCCGTGTGCTGGTGCGCGAGGCGCTGATCAACGCCGCAGTTACCCGTGGGGCACAGGTGGCTGATGAGGGGCCACTGCTGCTCGCCTGGCTTGAGCAGAGTCCGCTGGCCGTGAACGTTGTGGCCCCCGGCGCTGCTACCGCACAGACGGCACTATTCGTGACTCGCCCGACATTGAGCGGAACCGGCGCAATTGCCTTGCCGCCTGGCTGGTTGCGCCCCGATTTTACTCGTGGTGAAAATAATACCTGTTCTGGGCGCGAGGGCACCGGTATATCCACTCAGACCGACCCCATCACGGTGACATTACAACTACCGGGTGATTTTGCAACCATGCAAACCACGGCACTCACGTTAACCATGCAGAGTGAGCGTAGCTGGCCCAATGCCGGCCTGACCACTGAGCTATTCGATTGGACACAGCAGCAGTGGGTTGATACAAACTACGATGGCCCTGGAACCCTGCCGGTGGCACAACCAGAACGCTATGTTCAGAATGGTACGGTACGCCTGCGGTTATCCGGGCGCATTATCGAGACCCAATGTCTGTTTGTGCGGGCACAACTGGCGGGAACGCTGCCATGAACAACGTGCTTGTTCCGATTCTGGTAAAGGAATTTCGCACGCAATTACGGGGAAAGCGGGCAGCGCTCCTGCTGACGGTGTATGTTGGCCTGTTGCTGCTGGCGTTGTGGCTGCTGTATCGCTCGGTTGTGAGCCAGATTAACCTGGGCGCACCACTGGTGAATGCGCAGATCGGGCAAGCCCTGTTTACGGGCCTGGCACTGGCAGTGCAAGGGTTAACCATTTTCCTGGCACCGGCCACTGCGGTTCATGCTATTAGCAGCGAATATGAACGAGGCACGTTTGATATGCTGCTGAAGACGCCGCTGTCGGCAACGCAGATTCTGGTGGGCAAACTCTTGTCCGCGCTGGCGTTTGTCAGCTTGCTGCTGCTGGCCGCGCTCCCGCTGTTCAGCGTGATCGTGCTGTTTGGAGGGGTAGAACCGGGCGATCTGACGCGCGTGTTCGTTACGATTCTAGTGTCGGCGATGATGAGCGCAATGCTTGGATTGGCCTGCTCGGTCTTTACCAGGCAGACCTACGCTGCGACCCTGCTGTGCTATGCGATCCTGATTACGCTGATCGGTGGGACGCTATTTGCGGCCAATCTGTGGAGCATCACCCACAGTATGCTGCCCGCGCCGCCGGAATATGTGCTGGTCAATCCGCTGTCGGCCATGGCCGCGGCCCTGGCGCGCACGCAACCACCAGCGCTGATTACGCCGGGCACGCTGCGTCCGATTGCGATTCTTGGCTTGCTGACCCAGGGGACGATGGTTCAGAGCGGCGGTCAGATGAACGTCTTGCCGGTCTACCGTGCCACCTGGATGGTGTATGGGGGGGCGATGCTGCTCCTGTTCTGGATGTGCCTGCATGCCGTGCAACCGCGCCGCCGCTGGCGAATTGAGCGTATGGATGGCGTGCTGCTGCTGCTGGTACTTGGCTACGCACTATTGGCCTGGGTGAGTCGGGATTGGTATCTACAAGGTCTCAGCATGTGATGTTGAAGCATACGTAGTAACGACTTTAGTCGTTTCTGATGCCGCATCAACGACTAATACCAATTTGACTTCGACCTTCCGCATCCTGTGGTCTGTCTTACGCCTTCTCATCCGACCACGAGACTGCCCCTGGAACGAGCTGTCGAGGGGCGCGGAGGGGCGTTGCATGCAACGCCCCTCCGCCGAAATCCCCTTTTCTGGTGCGGCGCGGCGAAGCCG
>CALANA010000222.1 GCA_937925925.1 uncultured Chloroflexales bacterium
TGGGCGAAAACGGCCTGCCCGCCCGCGCCCCGGAGGGACGCGCTCCATCCCTCGTCGCGTCCTCGCGTCCTCGCGCCTCACGCCCATCACCGCCCGCCACCGTCCCCGACGCCCGCCCGCGCCCCGGAGGGACGCGCTACACGTCGCGTCCTCGCATCCCCGATGGCCGCCCCGCGCCCCGGAGGGACGCGCTCCATCCCTCGTCGCGTCCTCGCGTCCTCGCGTCCTCGCGCCTCGCGCCTCGCACCACAGCTATGATCCGCCATTCACCAGTGTATCATTTTGGCATATGCCGACTCGCTGTATAATGGGCACTATGCAAACACGATCGCAATCAACAGGCCATGGGCGCGAGCGAGCGTCAACCGGTAATCAGCAGCCAGCAGCCGTCAGCCACCTGGCAGCAGCCATCAACCGTCAGCGGATCACGGTCACCATGCTTCCGGTGACGCTAATCGCACTGCTCAGTGTGCTGGTGGGCATCCTGGCCTATCAAGCCCCGCCAGCGGGCAGAGTGGCCGTTGGCTGGCCTGGCGACCAGTTTTTTCTGGACTCCAGCGCTGGACTGGGGGCCGATGCGGTCGAGCGCGGCGACTTCTATGCCGACGATCTCACACCCGACTCGCCAACCGGACGGAGCCGCTGGACACGACAACATGCCCGGTTGCGATTGCCCAATCTGGGGAATGGTACCACGAGTGCGCTCACACTGCTGGTGCAGGGTTGGCCGGACGATGTTGTGGCGCCGGTCGTCCAGCAGCCGCAGGTGACGGTCGAGGCTGACGGTCGTGTGATCGGGACATTTGTGCCAACCAGTGCCTGGGAAACCTACACTTTTCCCATTCCTGCCGGTGTCCGCACCTCGGACGATCTCACGATTGATCTGCGCACCTCGGCCAGCTTTACTGATACCGAACGACATGGCGCTGATCCACGCCCCAAAGGCATTCGGCTGGCAGCAGTGCAGATTCACACCCCTGACACGGGCCAGTATATGTTCCTGGCCCCGGCCTGGAACACGGTTGGTACTTTATTACTGGCGGCGCTGCTGCTCTACATCCTGCTGCTCCGCCTGTTTTGTTCATCAGCGTTGGGCTTTGTCTTCACGATCCTGGGGATCGGTCTGGTGGGGATAGGATTGGCCCTGCTGCGAATCTGGATGGGTGTTATTCTGAATGTGGTGCTGGTGGTGCTGCTGCTGGCGTTGCTGCTCGCCTGGCAGCATGTGCTGCGCTACGGACTATGTGCCCTGCTACGGCGCTACACACAAGGCCGCACCCTGAACTATGGCTTGATGGCTGCGGCGCTGGCCTGGCTGAGTTATGTGCTGGCACGGTTCAGTCAGACCTATCACCTACCTGGTTTACATGTGTTTCAGGATACCTTCCCTGACTCGCTGTTGTACGGGTTGTTGAGTGCCGGTCTGCTGGCACTCACACTGGTGCTGGGGCACCGAGGTCTGCCACGCAGCGTCAACACGCTGGTCACCAGCATCAACCGCCGTCCGGTCGCGCTCCTGCTCCTGTTCCTACTGGGCGGCATCTGGCTGGCATACCAGGCGACGATCATTGCGACGCTGCCCTATGTCGGCCACGCGGATTACTCCGATAATGCGGTTGTAGCCCGTAATCTGGTTGCTGGACGTGGATGGGTGGTCGATTATGTCACGCAATTTTACCGCCTCTATGATGGTGTCACCCGCCCGCAAGAGACCTGGCCGCTGTTGCAACCGCTATGGATTGCGCCGTTCCTGGCACTGGCTGGCCCGCATGCCTGGGCAGTAAAGATTCCTAATCTGATTTTCAACGTCATGTTGTTATTGCTGATCTTCCATATTGGTACCTATTTCTGGGATCGGCGTGTTGGACTGACGGCGGCACTGCTTACGTTGACCAGTCATCTCTTTTTCAAACTGACGATCTATGCGACCAGCGACCTGGCCTTCGTGGTATTTACGCTGGCCGCGATCTATCTGCTCTACCGTGGGATGCTGGCGAGCCAGGCATGGATGACCACACGTACCACATCGGATGCCACGGGCAGCACAGATATAGCTCACCTGTCATATATCACCCATCACGTTCTGACAGCGGCTCCAGCACGCTGGTTGATCGCAGCCGGGGTGCTGACGGGGCTGATGATGCTGCAAAAACCGAGCGGGGCCATGATCGCTGTTGGTATGGGCCTGTGGCTCCTGGGTCAACCGTTGGCAATCGCTCGTCAGCAGTCGCTGGTCGGCACCTGGTGGTCGGCAATCGTCCGCCGCTGGTCGGTAATGGTTGTGATCGGCATGCTCTGGGCGCTCCCGGCATTGCTGCTCCTGTCACCCTACCTGCTGCGCAATCTGGTGCTGTTTGGCGCACCGGTCTATTCCACCGAGAGCTATGACGCCTGGGTGCTGGGCTATCGCGGCGACAGCGGCATTGCCTGGGAGGACATCTATCGCGTCTATGCCAGCGAGTTGGGTGGGCCAGGCCGTCCGGATCGCAGCTGGATTCTCCGCTGGGGCTTCGATTATTCCTTTGAGAAATTCCTGACCCAGGTGCGTGCCGCCCGCGACTATCTGCTGCCTGCCTGGACGGGACTGCCAGAGGGACTGGCGCACCTGTTGAGCAGCAGTGAGCGCAAAAACCTGCTGTCGCCCGCCGGTGCCTGGCTGTCGCTGCTGGGTGTAATTGCCGCCATCCGCTTCCAGCGCAGCCTGCTGAGTCTGCTACTGCTGGCCTCGGGTGTGTATACGCTGTTTCTGATGACCTACTGGCGCACAAACGAAGAGCGCTATTTTGTCATGCTGGTGCCGTGGCTGGCGTTGCTGGCGGCCTGGATCATCTGGGCTGGTTATGACCGCCTGGCCACGCTGGGCAATGGTTGCTGGTGTCCGCTGGGCCTGCTGCTGGTCGTATTCACCATTGGCAGCATCATCCAGCCCTCCTGGCCGCTGATTGCCGATAAAGTGCAGGACGAGCCAGCACGCTGGGCACCCGATCTGGAGGCATATGACTGGTTGCGTACCCATACACCGCCCGACACGGTGATTATGGCCCGCAATCCCTGGCAACTGAACTGGCATGCGGAACGACCAGCGGTTATGATACCCAACACGCCTGATATGGAGATGCTCCTCTTTCTGGCAGACCACTATGATGCCCGCTATTTGATTCTCGAACATTTGCTACGGGTGAAGAGCGATGCGGCCAGCACGCTGGCCCCGTTGATCCATGCCCAGGATGTGCGTGTTGGAGATACGATTGCCGGCTTTACCCTCGTTTATATCAGTCAGCCGGCCGAGCAGCGGGTGTTGATCTATCGGTTTCCACCGAACATTGGAACATTGGAACGTTAGAACGTTCCAACGCCGGGACGTTGTTGTGCTTTATCCTTAGTTAGCCTGGAGTGTTATGCGTGTTCTGATGCTCACATCTTCATATCCGAAGTATCCGGGTGAAACAACGGCACCGTTTATTGAGGAGATTGCGGCCGGGTTAGCCGCACGTGGGCACTGCATTCACCTGATTGCGCCCTGGCATCCACATGTGCGGCGCGCCATGCAGGAACGCGGCGTCTTTCTGCATTTTTTTCGCTATGCCCCGCACCCGGCCCTGAACATCTGGGGCTATGCCCAATCGCTGTTGAGCGATACCGCTATTAAGCCCCAGACGCTGGCGGCCATGCCGTTTGCGCTGGCAGGTACCCTGCATGCCTTGCAACGCAGCCTCATCAATGGGTACCATGCGGTGAACGGGTCAGCAGCGGGCACTCAGGAGACGCATCGGCCCTTTGACCTGATCCATGCGCACTGGGTGTTACCCAACGGTGTGCCAGCCGCGCTGATTGCCCGCCAGTATGGTTTGCCGCTGGTTATCAGTCTGCATGGCAGCGACATTTATCTGGCCGAGCAGCACTGGGCCATGTCGGCCTCGGCTGGCCTGGCCTTGCGCGAAGCAGATGCTGTGACCGCATGCAGCAACGATCTCTACCAGCGCAGCCTGCGCCTGGGATCGCGGGTGCCCCGCAGTTGCATTATTCCCTATGGGGTCAATCCGCAAGAGTTCCGCCCCGATACCAACGCACGGGCACTGGTGTATGCCGAACTGGGGCTGCCAGATGAGGCACGGCTGGTGGTGGGACTGGGGCGTCTGGTCTACAAGAAGGGGTTTGGCGTGTTGTTGGAGGCCTGGCCGCACGTGCTGGCGGCACATCCCCAGGCACGGCTGGCGCTGGTGGGTTATGGTGATCTGCGAACCAGCCTGGAGCAACAGGCAGCGCGGCTGGGCATTGCCCACCAGGTCTATTTTCCCGGCCAGCTTGAACGGCATCGCGCCGCCATGTTTATTGCTGCTGCCGATGTCTTTGCGTTACCCATCATCCGCGATCAGGGTGCAGATGGGTTGCCGAACACGTTACTGGAAGCGATGAGCGCGGGCCGCCCGATCGTGGCTTCGCGGGTGGCGGGTGTGCCCGATGTTATTCACGATGGTCAGCATGGCCTGATCGTTCCCGACCGCGATGCGCCCGCGCTCGCCACGGCCATCATTCGCTTGCTGGATGATCGGGCGCTGGCTGCCCGTCTGGGGGCGGCTGCTCGGCAGCGCATTGAGTTAGAATTGACCTGGGAACAGACTGCGGCCCGCTTTGAGCAGGTGTATCAGTCTGCTTTGGCGATGAGGAATGAAAAAAGGAATAGGGCATAGGTGACAGGGTACAGGGATGCCACTGGTCGCCTATCACCTGATACTGATTACTATTCGTCTCGGCGGGGTGTGGGGGCCTGCGGCCCCCGTACCTGTTCCCTTTAAAGGAGATTTCGGCGTAGGGAGCGTTGCATACAACGCCCCTACGCCCTTCGAAATCTCTTTCCAGGGGCAGTCTCGTTGTAGTATTATGAAGATGAGAGGTTTATATATGACATTACCTGTTGCGATTGAATCAGCAATCCAACAAAAGATCGAGTCCCACACCGCCCAGATCGGCGTGATCGGCATGGGATATGTGGGGCTACCACTGGCCGTGCGGGCGGCCGAAATTGGCTTTTCGGTTCTGGGGTTTGATGTTGATCACACGCGGGTGGTGGCACTGAATAATGGCGAAAGTTATATTGGCGATATAACAGCGGCGCGTATGCTGGCGGTACACCAGCAGGGAACGCTGGAAGCAACGACGGATATGCGCCGGTTACGGACATGCGATGTGATTGTGATCTGTGTTCCGACTCCGCTGAACCACACCCGCGACCCGGATTTACACTATATCGAGCAAGCCAGCGAAGCAATCGCCCGCATGCTCCGCACCGGCCAGCTTGTCATCCTGGAGAGTACGACCTATCCCGGTACGACGCAGGAGATTGTGCAACCGCGCCTGGAAGCCACCGGGTTACGTGTGGGCGAGGATGTGTTTCTGGCCTTCTCGCCCGAACGTATTGATCCTGGGCAGACCAGCAGCCAGGGCTGGAGCGTAGAGAATACGCCGAAGATTGTCGGTGGGGTGACGGACATTTGCACCACGCTCGCCAGCGCTTTTTATCGCCAGATTACCAGCCAGGTCGTGCCCGTGTCATCACCACGCGTGGCCGAGCTGACCAAGTTGTTTGAAAATATTTTTCGAGCCGTGAATATTGCGCTGGTGAATGAACTGGCACTGCTCTGTGACCGTATGCAACTCAACGTATGGGAGGTGATTGAAGCCGCTGCGACCAAACCGTTTGGCTTCATGAAATTCTCGCCTGGGCCGGGGCTGGGCGGTCACTGTATCCCCATCGATCCGTTTTATCTGACCTGGAAAGCCCGTGAATTTGACCTATCAACGCGATTTATCGAACTGGCGGGTGAGATCAATACGCAGATGCCCCGCCACGTGCATGATCTGGTCGCACGGGCGCTCAACCGGCAGCGCAAGGCGCTCAACGGTGCAACGGTGGTGCTACTGGGCGTGGCCTATAAGAAGGATGTAGATGACTATCGCGAGTCACCTGTCTTCAAGGTGGCGGATCTGTTGCAGGCCGATGGAGCGCAGATTGTGTTCTGCGATCCGCACATATCCTCGTTTCAAAACCATGCCGGGCACGTGTTGCACACGACACCGCTCACGACCGATCTGCTGACACGTAGTGACTGCGCGGTGATTATGACCGATCATAGTGCATTCGATTATGAACAGATCGTCGCGCATGCGACGGCTGTGGTGGATACCCGTAACGCAACGCGCCATGTGGTGCAGGGACGGGAGAAAATTGTCCTCTTATGACCAATGCTCCAGAGAAGCGCCCCGGTGTCTTCAGGGTACAGCTTACAGATTCCAGGGTACACGTTTTCGGCAGGATCGGCGCAGCGCTAGCGTGGGTGCGGTGGCAGGGTAGACGTGGGGTTGGAGTGGATCTGCCGCCGATGGTTGACCATCAGCAGTCAACGATGGACACTCGCCTGGCAACCACGACCGGGATGCTGCTGTTCGTACTGGCGCTGGGATTGCGGATGCTCTGGCTTGACCACCAGAGTCTCTGGCTGGACGAGGGTAGCACCTGGCAGATGATCCAGCACGGTTGGGTCACACTGCTGTGGGATCTGGTGAGTCTGGATGCAGCCTACCCGCTGTATCATCTGCTGCTTAAAGGCTGGGTGGTGTTGGCGGGCGATAGCGAGTGGGCATTGCGTTTCCCCTCGGCGGTAGCGGGGGCCGGGGCAGTGGTGGCGCTCTTTGCCACGCCGCTGCGCTTGTCGGCACCCACGCCGCTGCGCATCGTTCCGTGTCTGGTGGCGGGCTTGCTGTTGCTGACCTCACCCTTTGCGCTGTGGTATGCGCAGGAAGCGAAGACCTACAGCCTGCTGCTGCTCACGGCTACATTGTTGTTGGGGTGCTTGCTGCATGCGCTGCAGCACCCCACACGCCGCGCCTGGTTGCTGTCTGGTAGTATTGCGCTGATCGGCATCTTTGTGCATCGCCTGGCACTGTTGCTGCTCCTGGCCGCCTGGGCGAGCTGGCTGTTAACGCATAACCGTCAGCGGTCAGGCATCGTGGTTCGGTGGTCGGCGGTGGGCTTTGGCCTGGCGTGTGTTGGTCTGGTGGCAGCGATGGTCAAGGGTCTGGGCCGTGAGACGGCTGAGACGGGCGCGATACCGGCTCCACCGCTGCAGGCCCTATGGTTGACCTTTGTGCGCTTCAGTGTCGATCGCTGGCCGGGTGAATTTCCGCTCTGGTGGCTTCTGCCCTGGATCGCACTGACCGTATGGGGCGGCATGCTGCTGCTGCGGCACAGCCTGGCCCGTGATACCTTGCCCGCCACGCGCCAGACCGCGCAGGTTTTGCTCTGTTTCCTGGGGGTGCCGCTGGTACTCTTTCTGATGCAACTGGTGTTTACGCGCATCTATGAAGCCCGCTATCTGCTGCTGATCTACCCGGCCTGGATCTTGCTGCTGGTCTATCCACTGCTGCATCTGTTGCATACTGGCCGGCACCATTTCCACGATACCAGCCGGTTATTCTTCGGCGTGTTGCTGACGATGGCCCTGGGGGTGAATATGGCGGCCCTGACCCAGCCACGCCTCGGTCTGTTCTCCGGCGACCCGGTGAAGGAGCAATATCGCGAGGCGATGCAGGAACTCATCGAGCGCCTGCACCCTGATGATCTGGTGGTACTCCATCCAGAGTACCTGCGCCCATTATATGCCTACTATATGCGCCAGTTGACGACCGATCCCCCGCTTGAACCGACGGTGTTCGATGAATTCAAACGGGGACAGGCAACGTTTAACCGGCGCGATTGGCATAGCCGCCGCCAGCAAGCCTTCAGTGGCTATTTGCGCAGCTTTCTGCTGATCGCGCCTGACCATGCGCGCTTTGTTGATCCACCACAGGAAGGCGACACGTATGGGATGGTGGGGCTGTATTTTCAGTATACCCGTGAACAGCGCAAGTGGCCGTGTGGCATCTGGAAGTGGAACGGCGTGCATCTCTTTTGCCAGAGTTCGCCCGAAACCTATGAACTGGGCGAGGTGGCCCACCCTGCCACACCCGTGCAGGCGCAGTTTGGGTCAGCGATTATTCTGTCTGGCTATACGTTGAAAGCGACCACCCCCGCCGGCCCTGGTGTGTATCAGGCCGGTGGTACATTGCCGATCACGCTCTTCTGGGATGTGCTGGCGCAACCAGATCAGGATTACAGTATCTTTGTGCATCTCTGCCAGAATTGCGATGTGCCGCCAGTTGCCAGCCAGGACGGGCCACCGCTCGATGGCTATCTGCCAACCAGTGTCTGGCTACCCGGTAAACCGGTTCACGATGAGCGGGCCATTCGCCTACCGCTCGATATGCCGCCCGGTCGCTATACGTTGCTGGTGGGCGTGTATCATCCCGGCGATCCTGCGCCGTCAGCTCGCTTGTCGGTAGCTGGTTCTAGCGTGTTGCCACCCCAACGCCTGGTGTTGACAACGGTGGAGATTGTGGAACCGAGGCGAGGAGGCGAGGAGGCGAGGAGGTGAGGAGGCGATGTCCCACTGCCCCCGCCATGTCATGCTGACGTAGGAAGCATCTCACGGCAATGGCACTGCAGAGGCAGCGAGATGGTTCGCATTCGCTCACCATGACATGGGGGGGCGCTGCAGGGGCAGTGCAAGGAGGCGATGTCTCACTGCCACTGCCCCCCCCCCATGTCATGCTGACGTAGGAAGCATCTCACGGCAATGGCACTGCAGAGGCAGCGAGATGGTTCGCATTCGCTCACCATGACATGGGGGGGCGCTGCAGGGGCAGTGCAAGGAGGCGAGGATGTGAGGAGACGGTCGAAGGATAGACAATGACATCATTCACCATAATTGCGCCCCAGGCACTCCGGGATCTGCTGGAAGCTCGGCAGTCACCAACCAATGAATACGTACCATCAGAGGCAGATGATGAACGTTGAAGGCTGGCGCAACGGTTGGCTGGCCCGCTGGCATATCATGACCCTGCTTCCAGTCCTGCTGGTGGCGCTCATCGTGCGAGTGGCGTTGTGGGAGAACCTGCCGCGCACCGGAATGATCAGTGATGAGGCCGAGTACCTGGCAGCCGCCGACTGGCTGGCGCATGGGCGCGGGTTTGCCTGGCATCGGGAGTGGTTGTGGACACGGGCACCGCTGTATATCATCTTTCTGGCGTGGCATATCCAGCGCTTCGGTCTGCAAACGACGCCGATCTACGTTACCCAGACGATCCTGAGCCTGCTGAATGTGATCCTGGTCTATGTGCTGGCGCTGAGGTTGATACCTGCCTACCGTCCCCTTCCAACACACGGCTCCCCCGTCCACGGAGGAGACGAGAGTCGTGAGGGCTGGCCATGGTCGGCGATAATCGCTGCGCTGCTCATGGCGATCTATCTGCCCTTTGCCGTCTACCCCCAGATCATCCTCAGCGAGACGTTGTATCAAACGCTGTTGTTGAGCGCATTTGTGGTGCTGGCGCTGCGGCAACGAGACGCATGGTTGATCGCGCCGGCGGGCGGACTATTGGGACTGGCAACCTTGACTCGTGGGCTAACCCTGGCCTTTTTGCCGCTAGTGGCGCTGTGGGTGGCGTGGACAACCGCTGACCGTCGCCTGCCGACGGCGGTCGGTGCCATGGGCATCTTTACCGCTGCTTGCTGTCTGATTATCCTGCCCTGGTCGTTATATGCCAGTCGCGTGTATGGCGGGCCGGTGCTGGTAGATACAACCGGGGCATACAACCTGTTGCTGGGCGCACGCACGGCCTACGACGGGCAGCGCCAGGATGCACCGCCACGGAATTTTGTGCTGGCGCTTTTGAATGAACGCCTGACACCAGGCGAACGGCAAAGGCTGATGAACGATACCTGCCTGTGGCAACACAACGATCCACGCTTGCAGGACGCGCTGCAACAGCCGGTGGCTACCATCACACAGGGCCAGCGCCAACGGTTGATGATCGCTGAGGGCATGTGCTTAATTCGCACAAAACCGGGTGCTTTTGTGGTCAAGAGCTTGAAAGAGCTGCTGGATTTTTTTCAGATCAACTATACTGGCGCGGAACGTATGACGAGCGGCTTTACCCTGGGCCGACTGCCGCGCTGGTACACGTTGGCACTGTTTGTGCTGGACGATACGCTGTATGCGCTGGCCGTACCATTGGCGGCGATCGGCTATGGCTGGGCGATGCGCGATGGCCTCCGCGCCTCCCTGCATCCTCGCATCCTCGCATCCCCGCATCCTCGCCTCCCCGCCTCCTCGCCTTCTCGCCTCCCCACCCCCTCGCATCCCCGCCTCCTCGGGCTGGTCGGGTTATGGTGGTTGTACAACGTGCTAACCGCGCCCTTGCTCTTTGCCATTAATCGCTTTCGGCTGCCGCTGCTGCCGTTTGTGTTTATCTTTGCCGCCTATGCGCTTGTGGAGAGGCGGAAAGGAACAGGGAACAGAAATAAACCACGCATAACACACATACAAAAGAGGCGCGAGACGAGCGGCGAGATGCGGGACGTGAGATGGCATGCCACCTTCAGGCGGCTCGGCGGCGGCAGTTGGGCATTCGTGATCGGTTTGCTGCTGGCATGTGTCATCTGGACACCGTATGCCTATCTGCAACCACCGCCGGCCACGCTCGCCTCGTATCTTGGCCCCTATCCTTCCAGCCTGGTCAGCACGATCATGGCCTGGAATCGGCGTCCAGACTACATCCGCGAACAGCAGCTTATCACTGCGCTGGGTGCCGGCGATGCCGCTACTGCGCGCAGCCTGCTGGAAACGAGTGACATCCCGACGCATACCCAGGCCATCGCCTGGCCTTTGCTGGCTGCACTCGAAGGTCAACCGGCGGCGGGGCTGGCACAGCTCGATCAGCAGACGAATACACCGTTGACAGACTGGCAAGAAGCGGTCGTGCGCGGCGATTTGCTGCGGCATATGGGTGAACTGGATGCAGCACGCGAGACACTCTCGCCGACGTTTGTAGATAATCACAACCCGGTGGAATGGGCCTGGCAATGGCTCTATCCAGCCCCACTCGCCAATAATCACATTGATCTGGGGGGCGATCTTGACCTGGGCTATATCCGGGGCTTTTATTTGGGGGAAGGCGAGGCCGGTGTCGGCACATTTCGCTGGTCAACTGCCGAGGCCCACCTGCGCTTTCCACAGGCCCGAACCGCAGGTGAGCAGCAGTTCTGCATGCGTGCTGATGGGCGTGGCTGGCCGAATGATTTGCCCTTGCCACGCTTCCATCTGGCGATCAAGCAGCAGGTTTTTGCCAGTATGACGCTCCAACGCGACGTGCAGATCCACTGTGCCGCATTACCGGCCAGCATGCCTGCCGGTGCCGATATTGTGATAACCATCCATTCCGACATTTTCACGCCAGAGGCTGATGATTTGCTGACTCAGCAGGGAATCCAGGCTGGTCAGCTCCGGTTGCTGGGCGTGCGCATAGACTGGGCTGAGGTGCGTCCTGGGTGAGATGCTTTTTAGGGGACAGGGCATAGGGCATAGGGGACAGGGCATAGGGCATAGGGGACAGGGCATAGGACATAGGGGACAGGGCATAGGACATAGGGGACAGGGCATAGGGGACAGGGGACAGGGCATAGGACATAGGGGACAGGGGACAGGGCATAGGGCATAGGGGACAGCCTGTCCGTGTGACGCCTTTTAAGACACGGTTTCACATGCCAAATCTTGACGTGCCAGATGGAGTGAAGACGTTCGTCGTTCCCAGCACCTTAAACGACTAAAGTCGTTGCTACATAGACGACCAAAGTCGTTGCTACATGGATGACTAAAGTCGTTGCCAGGTGTGGATCGACGATAAAGTATCGAAGAACGGTATCTCAGGAAGACATGCGGAGAGAGGAATGAGGAACACATACAGACACAACGGCACCGCGTCGCCCCTCACTACCCCCCCCGTGAATGGGGGAAACATCGGGGCATTCCTCACCGAAGCATTCGAGCGTTCAGGCGTTCAAGCATTCGAGCGCTCAGGCGTTCAAGCATTCGAGCGCTTCAACGCTTCAACGCTTCAGCGCTTGGAAGCGCCCCGCATCCTCCTGGTTGGCATTTTCCTGCTGGCGCTGGCACTGCGGTTGATCGTCTGGCGTTGGCGCGAGTTCTATCCGCTGGGTGGCGATGAGCAGGAATACCTCCAACAGGCGCTCACCCTGCTCCAGGAGCGCCGCTATGTTGAGTTACGCTTTATGCGTCCGCCGCTCTACGGTGTGTTTCTGGCTGGCTGCATCCTGCTGGTCGACTCGCTTGTCCAGCATCTGCGCCTGATCCAGGCAATCATCAGCGCAGCAACCATCATTCCAGTCTGGTTGCTGACCCGCGAGGTGGTGCTGGTACACAACGACAGCGAAGAACCCGGGGGCACATACGCCGAGCGGGTGAGCCTGCTGGCAGCGCTGCTCTGTGCCCTGAGTTATACCCTGGCCGCCAACGCGACCGAGCTGCTGACGGAGACGCTGTTTCTGTTTGGCCTGACGATTCTGTTCTGGTTGCTGCTGCGCACTGTGCGGCACCGTTCCCAACGGGCAGTCGGCGGGTGCTGGTCGGCGGCTGCGGCAGGCCTGGTGCTGGGTGCGCTGTGCCTGACGCGCTCGGTCGCGCTGCCGCTGTTGCCGCTGGGTGCCGCATGGCTGTTGCTGAACGCGCTGATGAGCGGTGAGGCGAGGATGCGAGGAGGTGGGCGTGAAGAGCGCAGGCACAGGACACCCCTGCTCACCCTCTCTGTCCCGCTCCGCCTGTTTTTGCTTATGTGGAGCCTGACCGTCCTACCCTGGACGGTGCGCAACTATGTGACCTATGGCGGGCTAATCCTGATCGATACCACCGGGGCCGAAAATCTCTGGCTGGACAATGATCCGGCCGGGCGCGAGGCGGTCAAGGCACAACTGTACGCCATGGGTGATGAACGGCTGGCCCGGCAGCGCCTGGCAACACAGCAGGGTCTCGCCGCGATTATCCAACACCCGGATCACTTTCGCACGAAAGCCTGGAACGAATTGCAGCACTTCTTCGCACTAGAGTATAGCGATGACCTGCGCGACCGGCGAGTGATCTGGGTGCCCCCGGCTGAGGTCTGGACGCGCTTGCTTCTGGGCGATGGGTTGTGGCTGCTACTGATCCTGGGCGGTAGCCTGGGGTTACAGTGGGCTGGACAGGTAAACAGACACAGCGCACAGCGTACAGCGCACAGCGCACAGCATAAAACAGAACACCATGTTTTCCGCTTTGCGCTCAGACCGCTTTGCGCTCAGGCCGCTTTGCGCTTAAAAGGGTGTACGGTACGCGATCCGCGCTGGCTGTTTGTCCCCTGGTCGCTCTTCATTCTGCTGACCGCACTGCTTTTCCACGTGGAACTGCGCTACCGGTTACCACTCTACCCGGTGCTGCTGCCCTATACGGTGCTGGTACTGGCTGGCAACTGGCCCCCGGCGTGCTGGCAACGCATGGTAGCGCTGGTGTTACCGATGTGTCTCCTGCTCTTGCTGCTGCTGCATCGCCCTTACCCGACGCTGGCGTGGCAACTGGGCTGGAAACATTGGCATCTGGCGTGGGCCGAGCGGGCGCTGGAACGCGGTGATCTCGCAACGGCGCGGCACCACGCGCAGCAGTCCCTGGCGCATGACCCGGCCTCAGCGCTGGCACGGGTAGCGTTGGCGCGGGCAGCGCTGCTGGCGGATGAGCAACCCCAGGCGCTGCTTTTGCTGCGCGACGCGATTGCCACGCTGCCTGCCCATCCCCAGGCGCACCTGCTGCTGGGCGACCTGCTCCGCCAGCAGGGTGACACTGAGGCTGCCCGCCAGTCGCTGGGCTACGAGACGGCTTCGCTGCAAGATCTGCAAGCCTGGAGCTGGCGCTGGTTTACTAGCCCGCCGCCAACGACCCTCGATGTGGGCGGTGGGCTGGATCTGGGCTGGATTCGCGGCTTTTACGCTGCCGAAAGCGGTGACTGGCGCTGGACAACGGCATATGCGACGATGCGCCTCGCTGCCGTGGCACCGAACGCCACCGCAAGCGACGATCAGGCACGCATCCTGCAACTACGGCTGGCAGCCGGTCGACCGCCAGGCACGCCTGCGCCGACTCTGCATATTCAGGTTGAGCAGCAATCGGTGGGCAATTTCCAGGTTGCATCAGACTGGCGCACCTATCACCTGCTGTTGCCCGCCGCAACCAACGCCACGCCGTCAACCGAGCTGGTGGTTACGCTCCATAGCCCGACCTTCACGCCCCGCACCTATGACCGCGCCAGTGATGATGGGCGCACACTGAGCGTGATGGTGGATTGGGCGGGCGTGCGCTATTTTTAGGGAACAGGCATCAGAAAGAAACCACGAAACAGCGGAAAGCGCAAAGCGCAAAACAGGAGGATGCTGACGCATGACATCGTTTCGCGCAGACAGGGCAACCGGAGCGCTTCAAAAGCGCAAAGCGCAAAGCGCAAAGCGCAAAACAGAACACCATGTTTTCCGCTTGAGCGCTCAGGCCGCTTTGCGCTCAGACCGCTAACACAAATAACACGAATAAAAAAATAGGGCCTTGAGGTGCGGAGGTGTACGGAGGCGAGGAGGCATGAGGCACGAGGCGCAGCAAGAAGAAAATAGCAGTGGGCAAAGAGGAAAGAGTGTCGTGTTGCACCAGTCACCTCTTTGCTCTATGCTATCTCCTCTTTCCTACCAGGCGGCGTGCAGCGCAGACCCTCCCTGCTGTACTGCAACAACTACCAGGATGATGCACATAGGGGCACGGCGGCACCGTACCCCTACCACACCTGACCGCATAGAAAGACACAGCACCCATTTCAGGGCAACGATACCGGGAGCAGATTAGGTTCCACTCCCGGCACCGCACGTTAATCTGAATCGTAATTAGCGAACAATGATCGGCATATAGGTGCGGAAGCGATCTCCAGGGTCAGGTAGAACCGTCACGCTGACTGCGATACTGTCGCTGTTGTTTGCCCTAATCGTGTCACCTGCCAGTGGCGCGGTAATCTCCCCACCCAACGTTATTGAACCAGCAGTGGCCGGAGTGATAATCTTCACTTCCAGGATCTCGGTAAGGGTTTGGCTCCCCAGACCAGGATGTTCACAGCTAATCTGCCCCTCCTCGTCTACGTCCGAACAAGCCCAACCACTGCCTTCCCAACCAACAAAAGTTACGCCATCTGGCAAGATACTAGTCAGCGAGATTGCGGTCGTCGGCGCGGGGCCAACATTGACGACTTTCAATGTGTAGCTAAAGGGCTGACCAGCCGCTATCTCCGTAGCAGGCACATCCACAGTGAGACCCAAGTCATACTCCGGGTCGGTGACTTCGTAGGCCCCAATATCGGGTGTAGCATCGCGCACCGCGCCACGCTGGTCAGTTGTCAATCCCTCCACAGACGCTCCCTTATTGATTGCCGGGCTAACCGGCAGCAGCGCATGCGTAAAGGTCGGACCACCGTTGTCAGCCAACGGGCCAACAACATTGTTCGTGTTAGGAAGAACCTCATTCTCCCCTAGACCACAGGTCACCAGCATACCGGGCATGTTTATTGCCGCATCGAGCGGGCCAAGATTGTTGCCGTTCGAGGTACTGGTCGCATTTGTACCCTGAGTGATACAACTGGACGCCTGAGCCACACCCATAGCTGTATTCCCGACTAGCAACGTGTTCTTGAACGAGGTCGCGGAGCCAGTAGGCGGAATCGGGACATCAGGCACATCAATGCCGATCGTTGCCACACCGCCACCAGCGACAACAGCAGTGTTGCTGATAATGCTCGTGTTGGTGATCGCCGCTGTGGTTTTTGTAGTACCTGGCGCACTGGGAAGGCCGATGCCACCACCCAGACCATTGGCATTTATTGCCGACGGTTGCGCACCCCCGCCGGCCTGGTTCTGGCTGATGGTGCTGTTGACGAGCGTGAGCGGGCCACTAAGATGGAAGATGCCGCCACCATTCCCAACCTGCGGCGCATCAACCTCCGCTTTAGCAACGTTGTTGGCAATCAAGCTTTCGGTGATCGTCAGAGTGGACGTATTGCCCGGCAGATTCGAACCACTGGCGATACCGCCACCATTGATTGCCACATTGTCGGTAATCGTACTATTGTCTATCTCAACGATCGTTTTCGCACCCTGCGCACCAGTGATAAAACCACTTCTGATCCCACCACCAAAACCAGTCTCAATATTCTGGCCGGCTGTTTCATTCCCGCTGATCGTACTGTCAATCACTCGTAAGTGAGCTGTATAATTGCTAAAGGCGTCCATGCTAATACCGGCCCCGCCGACAGCTTCATTCGACGTGAGTTTATTGCCCGAAATCGTGCTATTTATGACCGTCAGGGTCGCATCTGTATCTACGGCAATAACTTCGATACCAGCACCAGTGGTTCCTGTTCCAGATACCTCATTCCCGTGAATACGGCTATCGCGAATAATAGCTGTCGTCGCCAGGGCTTTCGTTTCGGGTAATACTACGCTTGATCTAACCCAGATACCACCGCCACCCAAAGTACTCTTGTTTTGCTCAATCTCGCTATTGCGAATCTCCAGGCCCCCCCCCAAATGATAAATGCCGCCTCCAATGGTAGCTTCATTCCGGGAAATAGAACTGTCTGTGATCAGTGTGTCAGTGTAATCTGAAAACATACCACCCCCCCGAGATACCGGGTTAGTGGCACTATTCTCAAATATGTCAGAATTTTTCACCCGCAACGTAGCTAACTTGTCCTCCATACCAATGCTCGCCAGGCCACCACCATAAAGTCCCGATAGATTATTCTTCAGCCTGACGTTGTCTAACGTGAGATGCCCCTGGTTACGAATACCCCCACCACTGCCCTGCTCTTCCAGAGTACTGGTGTTTCCATGGCGAATCTCCAGATTGCGGAGCGTCACGGTCGTATCAGGGCGAACAGTAAACACGCGATTAGTGGCCTCCGCCATCGTCGCGGCCGCCTGCACAACAACAACCCCTTCACCGATAATCGTCATATCTTTATCAATCACAATCCCCGCCTCGGTATAGGTACCCGCCGCAACACGAATCGTGTCACCATTCGCCGCCTGCGCCAGGGTATAGGCGAAGGTTTTGCAGGCTGCCGTTACTTCGGCACAGGTGCCGGCATCCGTCCCATCTGGCGCAATGAAGCGTTCTGAGGCGGCCAGGGCCGGTGGCAAACCGACCGGCCACAAACTAAAAATAACAACCACCGTCAGAGTCGTAAGCATCCATGAACTTGGTCGAAAGACATCGGTGAGCTTTTTCATCTAATACTCCTACTGGTTTGAGCTTATACTACGGACTACACAAACACATAGTACCTAAACCGGCGAAATTATAGCATATTATATGAAAAATGCAAAATTTTTATATATTTTTAAAATACTTTAATTGAATATAAAATATGGTATTCATGTCAGCCATGAGGTTGCAAATCGAGAGTCCTGGCTGGCAGCATGTGGTGGTCTGAGACCCACTCAAGCCGGAGATACTCGGAAAATACCAGGATTTATTAATACCCGAAAGGTACTATCCCTGCATAGGTGAACATTACCTATAGTGGAGAGGGTAGAAAAGCCAAAGAAGGGGCACGGGGATACGTGGTGGGGGCACGCCCGCGCCGACTCTGCATGTTCAGGTTGAGCAGCAATCGGTGGGCAATTTCCAGGTTGCATCAGACTGGCGCACCTATCACCTGCTGTTGCCCGCCGCAACCAACGCCACGCCGTCAACCGAGCTGGTGGTTACGCTCCATAGCCCGACCTTCACGCCC
>CALANA010000223.1 GCA_937925925.1 uncultured Chloroflexales bacterium
GGGTAGCCTGAGCAGCCATAGAACGGCCCGAAACGACTCTTCTTGAGCACCATTGGTCGTCCGCATAGATTGCACATCACGTCACTGGTTTCAGCGGAACCTGCTGTGTCCAGCACGATCTGTCCTTCGCTATCACGATGAAAATCGCTGGTAAAATCGCACGAGTCATCCCCGCCCTCTTTGCTATAGCGTGAACAGGCCAGGAATTCGCCATGCCGACCAAATTTAATCACCAGGTGCCCCACCTGGCATTTGGGGCAACTCAGGTCAGTGCTGATTTCTTCGCGCTTCACATTGCGCATACGCTGGCGAGCCTCTTCCAGCGTATGCGCAAACGGCCCATAGAAGGCACGCAACACGGGTACCCACTGTTTTTCGCCAACGGCAATATCATCCAATTCCTGCTCGAGTGCTGAGGTAAAGTCATAGTCTACGATTTTGGGAAAATGAGTGACCAGCAGGTCAGTGACAATCCGTCCCAGGGTGGTGGGAATCAACTTTTTCTCGGTCAGGCTGACGTACTCGCGATCCTGGATGGTCGAGATAATCTGGGCATAGGTGGATGGGCGGCCAATGCCCAGGCGTTCCATCTCCTTGACCAGGCTGGCCTCGGTATAGCGCGGAGGCGGTTCGGTAAAATGTTGCAGCGGCAGCAGCGCCAGGAGATCCAGGAATTCGCTTTCGGAGAGCGGGGGCAGGCGCTTCTCGCTGTCCTCTTCTTCTTCGCCTTCATCCAGACTGACGTTGTAGACTGCCAGAAAGCCAGGGAACTTGAGTACACTGCCCGTTGCCCGGAAGAGATAGGGCGGTGGGGATTGTGGCCCATTAATCCAGGCTGCAATATCGACGGTGGTGCTATCAAAAATAGCCGCTGCCATCTGGCTCGCCAGGAACCGCTTCCAGATCAGCTCGTACAGGCGGTACATATCCCGGTCTAACACGGCAGATAGGCTTTCCGGGTCGCGCTGGCTGCTGGTGGGGCGAATAGCTTCGTGGGCCTCCTGCGCACCTTTAGCGCGTTGTTTGTAGTGTGGTGGCTTTTCGGGTAGGTATGCTTTGCCGTAGCGTTGCTCAATAACCTGCCGTGCCTCCTGTTGCGCCTCTTGCGCCACGCTGGTGCTGTCGGTACGCATGTAGGTAATCAAGCCAACGCTGCCATCTGCGCCACCTACATCGACGCCTTCATACAGTCGTTGCGCCAGGGTCATGGTTTTTTTGGCGCTGAAACCAAGCTTGCGGCTGGCTTCCTGTTGGAGCGTGCTGGTGGTAAAGGGCGGGGCGGCGTTGCGGCGCTTGTCTTTGCGGGTGACTTTCTGAACCTGGTAGCGGGCATGTTCGAGTTCGGCCACAATATCACTGGCCTGCTCCTGATTTTCAATTGCGAACTTATCCAGCTTTTTGCCGCCACGTTCAATCAGCACAGCGCGAAAGGTGTCTTTCCTGGGCTGGGCCTCAGATGACGGTTGTGGTTGATCGGGCGTCGGGTTCTCGGAGCGCTGCTTGAGCAGATCAGCTTCAATCGTCCAGTACTCAACCGGCTTGAAGGCTTCGATTTCCTGCTCGCGGGCCACAATCAAGCGCACAGCGACTGACTGCACGCGCCCGGCTGAGAGTCCACGCTTGACCTTGTCCCACAGCAGCGGGCTTAACTGGTAGCCGACCAGCCGATCCAGCACCCGGCGCGCTTGCTGGGCCTCAACCAGGTTGCTGTTGATCTGGCGTGGATTGGCAATCGCGGCCTGCACTGCATTGCGGGTAATTTCCTGAAAGACCACACGATACACCGGTGTGTTGCTGGGAATACCTGCCGCCTGGGTAATATGCCAGGCAATCGCCTCTCCCTCACGATCCGGGTCAGTTGCCAGGTACACCGCCTCTGCCTTTTTAATCGCCTGGCGTAGTTCGCTCACCACCTTCTGCTTTGTGACTTCGTAGACTGGCGCGAAGTCGTGGGCCAGGTCGATCGCCAGGTCTTTTTTGGGCAGATCGCGCACGTGACCCATGCTCGATGTGACGCGAAAGTCGGGGCCAAGATATTTCTGGATCGTTTTGGCTTTGGCCGGTGACTCCACAATGACAAGTTTGTCAGGCATATATTATTACTCCGAACTGGCAGCGAGGCCAGCCGCTACCACGTATTCTCTATCAAGGGCAGGTGCGGTCATCTAGTGTGCCTGCCTACTATGCACTCATTTACATTGTAGGCAATATACGCTTGTCCACCAGCATTGTCAAGATACCCTGTGTCAGACATGGTGCCAAAAGAAGTGCCGGTAACTGATGATTAAGGCTTCTGTACGCGCCAGTTTATGAATCTTCAAAAACATGGATTTCTATCATCAGTTCGGGGAGCTCGGTCGGTGCCAGCGGCAGATTATACAGGAGTACCTGAGTCAGTAAGGGGGGGCGGGGGCGACGCGGCAGATAAAACAGGTGGGTAAGGCAACTGGTATCGCTGGCACCAAAGCCACGCACGGATGTCTGGATGTCCGGGATGGCAGTCAGTTTTGCACACCAGAGGCACTCCAGGCGCATGGGGGTGGCAACGGCCCAGGCTTCGATCAGTCGGGTGTGGGGCCGTAAATAATCAATGTGCCAGTGTGGGCGGGCTTTGCGTGGCTGCTGGTGATAGCCAATCCGGGCAGCCAGGCCACCGCTGCCGAAAGCACTCCCGACGTAGAGATAGTAGCCAGACGCAAAATCAAAACAACCCAGGCGGCCAATCGGTAGGTGTTGAAGATCCTGCTCAAGGTGTAGAATGAGGAGGTAATTGCCTTTTAAGGGTGTCATATGTTCCTGCACAGTGCTAGAAGGTGTACCCGTTCAGGGGAACGTTCGCCAGCGGGGGTTGCGGGGGCCGCAGGCCCCCGCGAAACCCTTAGAACCTCCTGGAGCGGCACGGCTCCTCCAAACCAACCCACCGGAACGATTACGAGAAGGTTGTTCAAAAGAGCCGGACAGTTGCGTGCCTGTCGATCATGGCATATTCCTGTGCTATGAATATCGGGTAGAATCATTGGGCATCTATCACTACACCGAGATTTTCCCTGGAAAGAGATTGCGAGCGACGAGAGCTTTTGCCGATATCTGAACATGGGCGTAGGCCGCAGGCCCCCGCACCCCCGCCGCGACGCAGTCTCCTTGTCGTACTATCTACCATATCTATCACTTTTTACATCATACCAATTTAACTTCGACTTTCCGCATCCGTTAGTCAGTCTGACGCTTGCTCATACGACAACGAGACTTCTCCTGGAAAGGGATGTCGCGAGGCGTAGAGGCGTTGCATGCAACGCCTCTACGCCGAAATCCCTTTTCTGGTGCGGCGCGGCGAACCGCGCCGCACCAGAAAAGGAACATAGGGGGGGCTGTGGCCCCGCACTCCCACCGTGATGCAGTCTCGTTGGAGGACGAATGGCAAGAATATGCAGAATGTTCACGTCGAAACAGTATTACACTGAGCATTATAGAGATAGAGGTGTATGCTGTCTAGTGGTGTACATTAAAATTTCAAAATCGTGGGTAGCTGTTCGCACTGGAACATGCCCGCCTGGGAGCGTGGGCAGCGTGCCCGCACGTGCGCGATAGCGGGCGGGACGCCCGCGCTCCCAGGGGCAAAATGAACACTGACGACAGCGCTTCCCCCAAATGTGAACAGGTACAATCGTGGGCACATTGTGGTGAACCGCTGGTTGCATGCTATAATACCCCTATGAATGTTCTCATTATTGGCTCAGGTGGGCGTGAACATGCGTTGGCATGGCGACTGGCGCAGTCGCCCTTGCTTACGCAACTCTTTATTGCGCCCGGCAATCCTGGCACGGCGCGTCTGGGGCAGAATGTGCCGGTCGCAGTAGACGATTTTGACGGGCTGGTTGACCTGGCACGACGTATACAGGCTGAACTGGTAGTGGTTGGCCCGGAAGATCCGCTGGCACACGGACTGGTGGATCGCTTCCTGGCAGCCGGTATTCCGGCCTTTGGCCCGACGGCAACGGCGGCGCGGCTGGAAGGGAGTAAGGCTTTTGCCAAGGCGCTGTTGCGTGCCGCTGGCGTGCCCACGGCGGTGGCGTCTACCTTTGCCTCGGCTGAGGCGGCGGCAGCGTTTGTGCGCACCAGCGGTCAACCCTGGGTGGTCAAGGCCGACGGTCTGGCGCAGGGGAAGGGCGTGGTGGTGGCCGAGGATGTGGAAGAGACGCTGGCCGCGATTACGCGCCTGAGTGCGACACCGGCCGGTCAACAGTTGCTGCTGGAAGAGCGGCTGTATGGACGGGAGTTGTCGGTGCTGGCATTGTGTGATGGGCGGGTGTTGCTACCACTGACACCAGCGCGCGATCACAAACGGTTGCTAGACGGTGATGCCGGGCCGAATACAGGCGGGATGGGCGCGGTGGCTCCTGTGGACGACGTTGATGCCGACGTGCTGGCAACGGTGGTGACCCGTTGTATGCAACCGGTGGTGGATGCCCTGGCGGCGCGGGGGGCACCTTTTCGTGGTTCGCTCTACGCCGGATTGATCCTTACCGCAGATGGGCCGAAGGTGCTGGAGTTCAACGCCCGCTTTGGCGACCCTGAAGCACAGGTGGTGCTGCCCCTGATTGAGGGTGATCTGCTGGCGGCGCTGCTGGCCTGCGCCGAGGGACGACTTGATCCGGCGCTGCTTCGTCCACGCACGGGCTATGCGGCATGCGTGGTGCTGGCGGCGGCGAATTATCCTGGCCCCCCACGGCGGGGCGATGTGATCACCGGCATTGAGTCCGTTGAAGAGGCTGACCTGCTGGTGTTCCATGCCGGCACCGCCTTGAGCGAGGCGGGTCTGGTGACGGCGGGTGGGCGCGTATTGGGCGTAACCGGGTTGGGAGCCACGTTGCCCGCCGCCCTTGACCGGGCCTATGCCGCCGTCGAGCGGATTGAGTTTGCGGGCAAGCAGTATCGTCGGGACATCGGGCGCTGAGATGAGCTATCGGGTGGCGGTGCTGGTGAGCGGCAGCGGGAGCAATTTGCAGGCCCTGTTGACCGCCCAGGTGTGCGGGGAACTGGGGGCCGAGGTGGTGCTGGTAGTGTCTGACCGGGCTGATGCCTATGGCTTGCAGCGGGCATTGCAGCACAACGTCGCCGCCGCGTTTGTGCCGCTGCAACGTCCGCGCCATATGGCGACGCGCACTGCCTGGGAGCAGCGTCTGGCCGCTGTTATCAGCGCGTTCACGCCTGATCTGGTGGTACTCTCCGGCTTTATGCGTGTCCTCTCTGCCGCTTTCCTGACCCGCTTTCCTGGACAGGTGATCAATCAGCATCCGGCGCTGCTGCCCGATGATGGTGGGGATATGGTGTGTACCAGTGATGGCCGTGTCATACCTACCTTGCGTGGGGCGCATGTGGTGGCCGATGCACTACGCCTCGGTCTCACCGTCACAGGTTGTACGATCCACTATGCCACACCGCTGGTGGATAACGGGCCGGTGCTGGCACGGGTTGAGGTTCCCATCCTGCCCGATGACACTCCGGAGAGTCTGCATGAGCGGATTAAAGTTGAGGAGCGTCGTATGATCGTCGAAGTCGTGCGTGATCTGGCGCAGCAATCGGCTGCAAGACAGGAAAGGCGCTGATGAACAACGAGATGATGTCGGTGGTCAAGCCCGGCAGCAAGGATGCCGCTTGTGAGTGTCCGATAGTTGTGGTGCCACCCCTTGAATCGGGTGATCGCCTGTCGCGGGCCGAGTTCGAGCGGCGCTACCAGGCGCACCCGGAGATCAAGAAGGCGGAACTGGTAGAAGGAGTGGTCTACGTGGCCTCACCCGTTCGCTATCGACAGCATGGACAACCGCACGCCTATATGTTGACCTGGCTAGGGATCTATGTGGCCGCGACACCGGGGTGTGATGTGAGTGATAATGCCACAGTGTTGCTCGCCAATGATAGTGAAGTGCAACCCGATGCGGTGTTGCGCCTGGAGGCAACCCATGGCGGGGCCTCGTGGGTGACGGACGATGATTATCTGTATGGGCCACCGGAGTTGGTGATCGAGGTCGCGGCGAGTAGTGCGGCGTATGATCTGCATGATAAGCGCCAGATGTATGCCCAGCATGGGGTACCCGAATACCTGGTCATCCAGATGTACGAGCAGCGGGTGGACTGGTTCACGCTCCAGGCGGGAGTCTATATTCCGCTAGGTGCCGATGCACAGGGAATTGTGCGCAGTGGCGTTTTTCCGGGCCTGTGGTTGCAACCGGCGGCGTTGTGGTCAGGTGATCTGGCAGCGTTGCTGGCGGTGGGGCAGCAGGGCATCGCCTCGGACGAGCATGCG
>CALANA010000224.1 GCA_937925925.1 uncultured Chloroflexales bacterium
GGCGAAGCCGCGCCGCACCAGAAAGGGGATTCCGGCAGAGAGGCGTTGCATGCAACGCCTCTCTGCCCCGCGACAGCTCGTTCCAGGGGAAGCCTCGTTGTCGTATGAGCAAGCGTACGACGAACCAACGGATGCGGAATGTCGAAGTCAAATTGGTATTACACGGCTATTGCCGAAACACTATGCGCAGATTATAGTAGTTGTATGCTCGTCTGAGTGTGTAATAGACAAGGAGAACGCAGATGGATGGGCGCAAGCGGCAGGATGTTTATCCGGGTCTGCGGGTTGCCGTAATCTTGAAAAAAGATCAGCGTAGCGGGAAACGGACAATAGGGATCGTGCAGGACATTTTAACATCATCGGCCACCCATCCGCATGGTATCAAGGTGCGCCTGACCGATGGGCAAGTCGGGCGGGTGCAAGAAATTGCGGATGATGCGCAGACGGCGTGAGGCGTATGCAGGGGATAGGGGGCGAACCACACTGTTCCCTGCCCCCTGTCCCTGGTAACTGCGAACGAACTCGTCAGCATTCTATGTCTATGTGCATGCGTGTTCATTCGTGGTTGCTTGCGCGTTTGATGCTAAACTGGTATCAGACGCTGATCAGGCCACCACGACCGGCACCTTTTCCTTGCTGGTTGCAGGGAATACAAGCTCGTTGTCAACCGGGTGGCCGTGCCCATTGGTCGCCACCTGACCCGCGCAACGTTCGAGCAGTTCGCCCTGTTGTGCCTGAGCATACATGCTCTTGAGTGTTTCTAACTTGACCATTCCGGCAGGGTTGTCTTTGAAGAAGCGCTGCACCACCTCGTCCTGTTCGAGCCAGGCCAGGACAGAGGCGGCTTTCTCGCTCTGCATCAATTGGGTAACTTTCCCAGACGAACTATGCTGCCACATATATTCGGCGCTCCGGTTTTTAAGTTCCTTAGGCATCCGTATCCGATCCAGTTCGCCGCGTCGCTCTAGCGCCCGATACATTGCTTCGTAGACAATCTCGAAGAGCATGGTTGAAGCCCGATCTTCCGTCGTGCCAACCTGGTAGGTCTTACAAATATCATCCAATGTCACCATACAGACTACACAGGGCGTCGTGACATAATCGGCCCCGGTATTCTTGATCTGGTTGGCCTTGATACTCGAAACCTGTCGCCGCACCGGCGTATTTTCCGGCAGGCGCATACCACCCGCTCCGCCATTGCAGCAATAGTTGTGTTCACGGTTCGGGGTCATCTCGATATAGTTGGTCGTAACACAATTGAGCAACTCGCGCATGGTATCGGCCATGCCTGCCAGTCGCGTCGAGTGACAGGGATCGTGCAGCGTCACCTTTGTATCGACCTTATCCACGGGCAAGCGGCCATCCTTAATTCGCTCGGTAATAAGCGGGTCAAACAGGATCACCGGAAACTTAAACGGACGGCCCAGTATCGCCGTCGCCTCAAAGAAAAGCGAGCGCGTATCGCAGCCACATTCGGCCACCATCACCTGCTGCACCCCCAGGCGTTCCGCTTCTGCTTCCCAGGCTTCCAGAATGGTGTGCGCCAGGTCATGATGCACCAGAATGTGATCGGCTTCGGTGCCCGTCTCCAGCAGGCGTGAAGAGACCGTATAGCTAATATCAGCCGCGTTGAGGATCGCCATCACCTTGGTCGCATAATCGGGGATTTTGGTATTGGCCGCCGACGGGCAGATAAAGAGGACGTCGGCTCCTTCGACATCAACCGCCATTTCGATGTTTTGTGAGCAGAGGAACAGACTGTAGCGCGCCATAATTTGTTCGGACGTCAGGCCAAAGCTATGCCGCTTCTGCTCCAGGTTATTGATAATTGCATTCAGCGTGGGATTTTCGCGGCTGAGGCCAGAGTCGGTATAGGCCGCACGGGCCATCCGCACAATGCTGCGGGTACTCAACCCGACTGGACAGGCGAGGGTACACCGTCCACATGAGGTACACTTCCAGAAATATTCCATCCGTTCACGCAGATCGGCTACGGTGGGGGTAGGGATCAACCCCAGCGGGCCCATCAGCTTACCCTCAACCGTCATATATCGCCGGTAAATATCGCGCACAAAGTTGGTCTTGTAGGTCGGATGCAGTTTCTCATCCTGACTGCCAAGATACCAGGCGCAGGCCTCACCACAAAGCTTACAGTCGATACAGGCTTCCAGGTTGACAATATCCTCCGGGGTCAGATTGCGTTCCAGCGACTCTACGAAGAGCTTCATTTCGGCTTCCATGCACACACCTCCCTGAACTTACAGACTCATGATATAGACGATTTTCATTGTGTGGATATACCAGACGCTCGCATGCGCTGACCTGCTGGTTCAACGAGAAGACGGTTAAGGAAGTCGTGCTGTCGTGGTCACGATCGAGCTTGTGATAATGCCAGAAACGGTTTCTGTGCTGCTCGGCGATGATCTCCGCTTACCATCGCCGAGACACAGAAGCTCACTGCCACCTCAGGAAACAAGGGCCATCCTACCCCTAGTGCCAACGCGAGTCCCGGCTTACGCCTGGATCTCGCTCCGTCCAGGGTTACAATGACAATAAGACTGCTCTATCGTACAGAAAATGATGGTATTCTGTACAAAAACACTCTACTTTCATGTAATTACCCTGATATAATGAAGTGGTTTGGTATGTTTTCGGTATATCCAGACAAATACAATGTAGCATGTGCGGTAACAAAAGTCAACTCATAGTTTAAATAGAGCAAAAAATCATAATCTCTATTGTAAATTAATTCACTATCAATGTTTTTTAGGGTAAGAAAGGGATGAACAGGAAAGTGGTTGTTTGTGGAGTAAGGTACACAAAAGATACGTTTACCCTCTTCCTATTGTGTAAACTTTGTGCAATACATCACAGAGGTTGGATTCTGGTATTAGAGAGAGAGGGGGTTATTTGTGATCTTTGTGCATTTTGATACTATTACTGTTTTGTGCAATATGCCAGGTTATGATAGCTATATTGCATAACAAGCATGAGGTAACATAAGGAGAATAGAACGGTATCAGCAATGATGCCGCTGTCTCTGTCAGTCCTGGTCAAAAACGACAGGTGTCTGAGGTATGGCATTCCTGCAAAAATAAAGCAGGCCGCTGCTTCATTGTACATTCCAATCCTGGATTGGAGCGCTATCCAGACGAAAGTCAGGACTCCAGTCACGCCTGCTCCCCGACGAAAGCAGGGACGCCAGTCACACTGCACTTCTGTCACGCCTGCTTCCCGACTCAAGTCGGGACGCCAGTCACGCCTGCTCCCCAGACGAAAGCAGGGACTGCACGCCTGAAGTCCAGACTAACGTCTGGACTCCAGGCACGACTGACTCAAGTCACACCTGATTTAGGATTGCGATACGAGTGGTCAGCCACACTGAATATGCAGAGCAAGTAGGAACGACTAATGGAGTTTGCGTCATGAATGCGGTATGACCCGCTCCAGCTCGCGCAGGCGGGATTGGCACCCTGTAGCCCGCGGCTTCAGCCGCCAGGCAGGGAGGCGCAGAGCGGAATATGTATGCAAAAACCATCAGTCTTTCCTACGTCATACGGTGGTCAACCACTAAGAGTGATCTTCAATAAACGAGCGGAGGAACCAGGCCATCTTCTCGTGCTTCTTCATCAAACCGGTCAAGAAATCACTGGTGCCCATGTCATCATACTGCTCGTCGCAGGCCCGCAGATCGCGGCGCAAATTGCGAATAACTGCCTCGTGGTCACTCACCAGGTTGGCAACCATGGTCAACGCATCGGGAGCAGGGCCGGTTTGCTCGGTCAGGGTGGTGTGCTGCAAAAATTCACTCATCGCGCCAATCGCGGGGGCACCAATCATGCGTGATCGCTCGGCGATCTCATCAATTTCGTCGGCCAGTTCTTCATACTGAGCCTGGAACAACTTGTGTAAGGTATCAAACAATGTGCCCGTGACATTCCAGTGATAGTTGCGAGTCTTGATATAGATAACGTGTTCATCCGCAAGTACACGGTTCAAGATAGTAGCAACACCCTGTACATTTTCGCTACTGATGCCGATGTTCGCTTCAGATGCATTTACCAGTTCCATTTTCTCTTTGGTGGTACCCGTTCGAGTCGTTGCCATAAACAGAGCCTCCTTCACTGTTTTATTCTACAGCTTGATCACACGTACTTACTATTATTGATCTTATACCCTGATTTTCGTTATACAAACAAAACGTCTTGGTATATCAGAATATAGATATGAAATCACCGACGTTTATTTATATTGTTTTGCTGTAGAATTCTTATGTTAATACTTCAAAGCTGGTTAAGCCTGTACAGAACAGACGCTTTCGGTGTGAGGTGCGATGATGATTCCGATTGATTATATACCTCAGACCGTATTTACAGTATAGCACTATCACAATGTTTGTCAACATTTTGCACACCTACACTTTGCTGTTAGCATATCCTAATACGTGTCCGCACCACAACCGAACTGCCGGTCTGACTTATGGCGCACCGTTGATGATCATTGCGATTCCAGGGCATTAGAATGCAGTCAATGCATCAGTGACCCACCGCGACAGCCATGCGCTGTCCTCCTTTCGCTGGTATAACGTCCATGACCGATCGTCTGTGGATGGTTGTCTAACCCTGAACGTAATGCACAGGTATAGCAAAGATAGCAGAGTGCTGCTATAATGCGCCCCGTGTGGCTTCTGGATGGGATGGTAAGGAGGATCTTCATGAGCCGTGATGTCATCCGTACTGCGGGCGCACCGCAGGCAATTGGCCCTTACTCGCAGGCGATAGGGGTTGACCAGTTCGTCTTTGTATCCGGGCAAATTCCGCTCGATCCGGCAACCGGTGAACTCGTTGCCGGTGACATCAGTGTACAGACGCGGCGGGTGTTGCAGAATGTGCAGGCGATACTGGAGGCTGCCGGTAGTTCGCTGGCGCAGGTGATCAAGACGACGGTTTTTCTGACCGATATTGGTGATTTTGCGGCAATGAACACAGTCTATGCAGAATTCTTCGTCCAGGATCCGCCCGCTCGTTCGGCGGTTCAGGTAGCTGCACTACCTAGAGGGGCAACGGTAGAAATTGAAGTCGTGGCGCTGCGGCAGGGCTAATCGATGGCCCAGGCAGCGCACGCACCATCACGACCGCTCTGGTGGCGGATCGGCCTGCCACTGCTGGTACTGAGTGGTTTGCTGGCGGGCATGGCCTGGTTTGCGCGTCCCGATGGCAATCTGCGCGTCATCTTTCTGGATACGCCGGGCGATGCGGCGTTGATCCAGACCCCACGGGGAGGCTATGTCTTGATTGACGGTGGACGGCAACCAGCGAGCCTGGCTATGCATCTAGGGCGTCGGCTTCCGTTCTGGCAACGTCACCTGACAGCCGTTGTACTCACTCAAGACGACCGGCAGCGCCTGCCAGGGCAGGTCGCGGCACTGGCTCGTTATCGCGCCGATCTCGTCCTGGCGCCACCTGGCATGAACCAGCATGCGCTGACACAGGAGTGGTTGCGTTTGATTACGACACAGCGTATGCCGCTTCATCTGGCGCAGGCTGGTGATCAGTTACAGTTGGATGGCGCGTTGTTGACGGTGTTGTCTGCTGGTGACGGGCAGGAGTCCGGTCTGGTCTTGCAGTTAGATTATGGTCTGCTGCGCGTGGTTTTCCATACTGCCGGTGGCACGACCAGCGATCAGGCGTTGATCGCGCATGCCAGCCCGATTACAGCGCTGGCTTATCCCTGGCAACGCCAGGTAGATACGCCGCTGCTGGCGCGCTGGCAACCACAGATGATCATCTTTACCACTGCCTATGAAGCGGATCGGCCCGCCGAGTTGAGTATGTATGAACGGGCGCTGTATGGCGCGGCGGTCTATCACCCAAAACTGCACGGTACGGTCGAACTGATCAGCGATGGGCAACGGGCCTGGGTGGTGACGGAGAAGTGACGCGAAGATGAGGTCAACGTTTTTCCTGATTGTGGTTGCGGCGATACTGGTCTTGATTGCCCTGGGTGCCGTGTTCTGGCGGCGCATCTACCGCGACGATGCCGAGAATGTGGCGCGGCGGGCGTTCAAGAATAGTTCCGTGCCCCTGGTGATGCGCCTGATCGTGCGGGCGATCGATATGGCCTTCTTTATCATCTTGATCCGCGTGTTGCCGGGCGCAGATATTGGCCCCTATATTCTGGCGGTTATTCTGGTGGGGCAATACCTCAGCACGTTCACCGAGTTTGGGCTGGGCGTGCTGCTGACGCGGGAGGTGGCGCAAGATCCACAGGCCGCCCCCCGGCTGTTTGGGGTGACGCTGTGCATGCGCTGGTTGCTGACACTGGTGACGGCGGCTCCGGCAGCGGCGGTGCTGATTGGTTTCTATGATCTGCTGGCGCGGCTGGGTGTGGGCGAGGCGATTACGCCGGTTGGGCAGCAGGCAATCTGGGTACTGTTGCTGACGCTGTTCCCCAGCGCTTATTCCGGTGCCGTGACGGCGCTCTATCACGCTGCCGAACGCATGGAGGTACCGGCGCTGATCGAGGTGGTGACGGCGGTGCTGGGGATGCTGGCACGCATTGGGGCACTATGGTTCGGCTTTGGCATCCTGGGCGTCTCGTGGGCAGCGGTGATTGTCACCTGTATCACGGCGCTGATCTATCTTGGCTTGCAGTTGCGTGACTTCTTTCGCCCCAGCCTGCGTTGGGATCGGGCGTTGATCGCCAGCCTGGTGCCGCTGGCGTTTCCCCTGATGCTCAACAACCTGCTCAATGCGGTTTTCTTTCGCTTTGATGCGTTTATCATCAAGGCTTTTGGCGGCGGGCAGGGCGATCTGCTGGTGATCCAGTACGATATTGCCTACAAAGTCCTGAGCATAGCTATGATCCTGCCGCCGGTTGTTACCTTTGCCGTTTTTCCGGTACTGGCACGCCGGGCAACGGGCGAGCGGGCCGGGATGGTGCATGCGCAGAATCGTACCTTGCAGGCGCTGCTGCTGCTGGCTTTTCCGCTTGCGATGGGTATCAGCGTGCTGGCGACCGATCTGGTGCTGCTGTTGGGCGGTCGTGGTGCTGACCAGTATCTGCCACTGTCAGCGCATGCGCTGGCGATTCTGGCCTGGTTCTTGCCGCTGTCGTTTGTCAATGGCCTGTTGCAATATGTGCTGATTGCGGTTAACCGCCAGCAAGCGATTACGCGTGCGTTTGGTATTGCGGTAACATGGAATCTTACAGCAAATCTGATCGCAATACCGGTGGCAACACATGTACTTTTGCAGCCACAGTTGGGTTTGTATGCGGCCAGTGGTATTACGATCCTGACTGAGGTAGTCCTGTTCGCGGTTTTTCTGCCGCTGTTGCGGCGCGAAGGGCTAACGCCGCCGCTGCTGGCGCTGGCCTGGCGACCCGGTCTGGCGGCGTTGCTGATGGGGGCAGCGATGGGCGGTGTGCTGCTGGTCACTGGAACGTGGGGCTGGCTGCTGGCGGCGCTGGTTGCGCTACCAACGTACACGCTGGCGCTGTGGCTGCTGGGTGCGTTCGGGGCCGAAGAGCGGGCGCTGGCGCTGCGTGTTCTAGGCCGCGCTCCGTCCGAGACGTGAAGTGCTGCCGCTGCGGGCGTCGTAGGTCATTCGGGGGCTGGCGCGGCACCCGCTCGATGCATCGCTGAGGCGCTGACCGGTCTTGCCGCTGCGGGCGTCGTAGGCCTTTCGCAGGCGCTAGCGCGGCACCCGCTCGGATGTGTCATTCGTTGCATTCCAACGGTTGCCCTACGTCGTATCTTCTGCATCTGCAGATGGTTGCAAGCGTGCCAGTTGGGCCCGCAAGCGTGCGATCTCGGCCTCCGCCGCCTGCGCCCGCTGCTCGGCCACACGCCGTGCCTCGGCTTCCGCCTGTGCTTGCTGTTCGGCCAGCCGCCGCACCTCGGCTTCCGCCTGCGCCTGCTGTTCGGCCACACGCCGTGCCTCGGCTTCGGCTTGCGCCTGCTGTTCGGCCACACGCCGTGCCTCGGCTTCCGCCTGCGCGCGCTGCTCGGCCAGCCGCCGCGCCTCGGCTTCTGCCTGTGCCTGCTGCTCGGCCAGCCGCCGCGCCTCGGCCACCTCGTCCGGTCGCAGCAACCGTGCCCCACTCGTGGCCTCCACCAGGCGCAACCGGCCAGCGTCGATCATGACGCGCATCCCCAGTACCTGGCTCATCAGACTGCCATCCGCTTCTGGCGGTATCGGCACATAGATGCCTTCTTGCAACCGCAAGCCCTGGAGGGGCGGCTGGAGATATTCCGCTAAGGGGTCGTACAGGAAGTATTCGGCGACCCCCAGTTGCGCATACACCGTGCGTTTCTCTCCCAGATCCTCCTCACACGTGGAGGCGGAACTGATCTCAAACACCACCTGCGGGGCCACCCGCTCTTCCCAGAGCTTGTAAGTACGCCGCAACGTACGTTCAATGCCAAAGACGACAAAGACATCGGGGGCCACGCTTTTTCGGGGATGGCCTTCCTGGTAGTAGAGCAGCAGATTCCCGGCCACATACACATCCCGCCGCTCGCGAAAATACGCACTCAGCGCGGCAATCGTGTCCATCACCTCCTGGCGATGGATGTCGGTCTCGGCCATCGGTTTCCCATCACGCTCCGGGTAGATCACCGGCTGCGTCTGAACTTCAACCACTTCCGTCGGTATCATCTCAACCGTTCCTTATCTGCCAGCAGACTGTCACGCCAATAGGCACTGTTTCTGTTCCGCATATGCCTGACTACGCCTGCATTCATTGTATCATATCACACGCTCCTAACTTCCGGTGCCGGTCATCTCCAAGATGACAGGCACCTGGGGGCAATCGCTGCTGCGCTGACCGGTCGTGCCGCTGCAGTGGTGATTTTCGCAAACGCCGGCGTGACATGCGTTCGGGTAGTACTTCCGGTGCCTGTCATCTTGAAGCGGAGGCGCTGACCGGGCTGATGCCGCTGCGGGCGTCGGAGGCCTTTCGGGAGCGCTGGCGCGGCACACAGTAGTCCCCCAACCACCATCACATCTCAGGCCAGGCACGCTGTCGTACACCTCGCATGAGAATTGGGGTGGTTTGAGCGCGTTCGTAGGGGCGCACGGCCGTGCGCCCCCACGGGTGCATCTGGAAGCCGGAGGGCTAGCACGGGGCCAGTTACTACCTGAAAAAATCTACCCCTGAAGGGGGGCCGAGGGGATTCTCACGTGTCGATTTTGCTGCGCACCGCTCGGTGGTGCGGCATCAGAACACCCATCAGGACACCCCCCAGCGGGGAGAGATGGTCGCAACCCGCGCACCAGGCGCACCATGCAGGCGGGACGCCAGCGCGCCCTGCTCCCTGGGAGTCCCCTCACGAGGATTCAGGTGGTTTGAAGTTGGGTTAGTAGTCGGCGGGTTCCGCTGGAACCCAGACCTGGGAGTCCCCTCACGAGGATTCAGGTGGTTTGAAGGGTGACTGTCATCTTAAAGATGACAGTCACCTGAGAGGTTGCGAGGATTCAGGTGGTTTGAAGCCACTACCAGATTTCCCCTGAGATATTGTTCCTCAGAGTTGCAATCCCCTCACGAGGATTCAGGTGGTTTGAAGGGTGACTGTCATCTTAAAGATGACAGTCACCTGAGAGGTTGCGAGGATTCAGGTGGTTTGAAGCTTCCTTCGCCGCCCGTTCGCCAGCCGTCCGCGCTTGGCGTTGCAATCCCCTCACGAGGATTCAGGTGGTTTGAAGGTTCAGAAAAAAACTATGAAAGAACGAAAAATCTCTCTGTTGCAATCCCCTCACGAGGATTCAGGTGGTTTGAAGTGATGAGTGGGACGAGGGACTATCAATTGAGGTTGTCGTTGCAATCCCCTCACGAGGATTCAGGTGGTTTGA
>CALANA010000225.1 GCA_937925925.1 uncultured Chloroflexales bacterium
AGACCTGCCAGCTATCGCAATCGGCTCGATACGTTAATATCGCGCCTGCGCACCAGGCTCGAACCGACAGCGTTTCAGATTGAGAGTATTCGTGGACAGGGCTACCGTCTGGTGCCGAAGAAGGCGGACAATTAAATCGCCAGAGATCGTAATATCTGGGTGTGTTATATTGATACTATACGATTCTTGTATCTACGACCGTTTCGGCGTGACCCTTCCGCTGTCGGGGCGGGTTCCGAACCCGCCCGTACTGGGATTATGCTGGCTCAAGGTTCCTGCTCGCTGCTATCGTCCTCCTACGTGCCTGCGTCGCGGAGGGGGTATCGGAGGGCCGCCCCTTACCCCCTGCACGGGGGGCGGTGCGTCCCGCGATAACTCGTTCCATGGGACGGCTCAGTGTCGTATACGCAAGAGTCAGACGAACCAACGGATGCGGAGTGTCTCATTCAAATTGGTATTATACCGTTTTGCCGTGCCTCTTCCGCATGAGCGTGTCATGCACACGCGGTACGGGGGCATTCATTCTCCCATGGGGGTTCGGCTTCAGCAGAGCGGTACGTTGTCTCTTTTTTTTGGTACCTCTTTTTTGCCGAAGGTAAAAAGGAGGTACCAGCAGCGCGTCCCGTCTCTGCGGCCGCAGACGCAACGCAGCAGTGGATGCCCCATCGCGTCCGTCCTGACAGAGGGAAAGGGTTTCCTCTGCCCCCTCCGAGCGAGAGGTGGGGGGGTCGAAAAGATGCGGACGGTCGAAGTCACATTGGTATTAGACGGGGAAAGGGTAGTGTGTGTTTCTAAGACATGGCAGGCATGGCTTCAGCCCGGAGGTCTGCCCACAGCCGACAAACAAGCGAACGTCACAGAAGTGGATGCAGATCCTGGGCAATATACTGATGCTGGTGGGGGTGAATCTCTTACTCTATACGGGTGGTCAGCTTGTGCAGATTGAGTACAACCGGCAAGCGGCGCGTGGTGATAATTCGCTCCCGCTGCTGACTACTAGAACGACTGATCAGTTCCTAATCAATACGCAGAACCGTCAACCGGCCATACAAATACCTCTGCTCAATGTGGTTGATTCACCGCCAGTTGATGCTCCTGTGCGTCGTTCCTCTGAATGGGCTTCAACTATCAAGCGGATAGTGATTCCGAGCATTGATCTTGACGCAAAGGTCGTTGAAGTTGGTTGGTCTATTGAAGAACGCCCCACCGGAACACAGGCGGTGTGGGAAGTAGCCGAATATGCGGTAGGCCATCATCGTCTCTCAGCCAACCCTGGTGAAACCGACAATATTGTCCTTGCGGGCCATGTTGGTGGGTATGGTCTGGTGTTTCGTGATCTCTTTTATGTCCAACCAGGCGCTGAGATACTGCTGTACAGTGCTGATCAGCAGTATTTGTATATTGTTCAAGATCGTCTGCTGGTCGATGAAGAGGGTGTCTCAGATGAACAGCGTACCGCCAATGCCCGGTATATCCAGCCCACTGCGGAAGAATTGGTTACGCTCATCACTTGCTGGCCGCCATCTGGCCCAAACCAGTTTGCGCAACGGGTAATTGTGCGGGCTACACCCTACGTAGCAATTGATCCCCACGGGAGGAGCTGGACGGTGCGGTAGACCCATAGGAAACGTTCCAACGTTGGAACGTGCGAACGCTCCAACGTTGGAACACAGCAATGCTCCCCACTATCCTCCTGCTGGGAAAGCAGCCAGCACACCCTGTAGTAGCACCCCGGCAGCAATCGCCGATCCAATTACGCCAGCCACATTGGGAGCCAGCGCCTGCATAATCACGAAGTTCTGCGGATCTTCCTGGTTACAGACAACCTGGGATGTACGCGCTGCGTGCGGTACTGCTGAAACCCCCGCCGAGCCGATCAACGGGTTTACCTTGTTGCCCTCTTTCAGAAACACGTTCATCAACTTCGCAAACAAAACGCCTGCTGCCGTTGCCATAGCAAAGGCAATGGCACCCATAAAAAAGATAACAATCGACTGCGGTGTCAGAAACCTATCAGCCTGGGTACTGGCACCCACCGTCAACCCCAGCAGGATCGTTACCGAATCAATAAACTGATTGCGGGCCGTGCGGGCCAGGCGTTCCGTCACGCCGCTTTCCTTGAGCAGGTTGCCCAGGAACAGCATTCCCAACAAAGGCAGGGCATCAGGTGCAATAGCGCCACATATAACCAGACCAACAATCGGAAACACCATCCGCTGAAATGCGGTTGCCACGGGTGGTGGCGGCATACGAATCAGCCGCTCCTCGCGGGTCGTTAGCAGGCGCATAATTGGTGGTTGAATAATTGGGACAAGCGCCATATACGAATAGGCTGAAACAGCAATTGCTCCTAGGAGATCGGGGGCGAGCCGGGATGTTAAAAAGATCGCCGTTGGCCCGTCGGCCCCACCGATAATCGCAATACTGGCCGCTGCCCGGATCAAGCGTGCCTGCGGTTCAACCGTTGGATCGAGTGGATCAACCGTCAGGCCCAGGGCGGGAAAAGTTCCGCCCAATATCACGGCTCCAATCAGCGTGATAAAGATCCCAAACTGAGCGGCTGCTCCCAGCAGCATCAGCCGAGGCTGCGAGAGCATGCTCGAGAAATCGGTCATGGCACCGATACCGAGGAAGATCAAAGGAGGGTACACTCCGGACGATACGCCAAAATAGAGATAATTCAGTACACTGCCCTCATCACGGATTCCCAGTGTTGCCCCTTCAGGAAAAGGCATATTCCCCAGGATTATTCCAAACCCGATGGGTACCAGCAATAATGGCTCAAATTGCCTGGCAATCCCCAGGTAGATAAACACACAGCCAGCGATAATCATGACCGCATTGCCGGGATTCTGCATTATCAGATAGAACCCGGTATGTTGCAAATAATGTATGAGTGCTTCAAGCGTCTCTTGCACCAGTGCCCTCCTTGATCCCGAATCCTATGCGACTAGCTATTCAAAGGTTAACAAGACCTGACCTTGCTGCACTGCATCGCCGGCACTGACCTTAATTTCCTTCACCCGACCGGCAACCGGCGAACTGACATTCGTATTCATCTTCATGGCTTCAATCACCAGCACCGGATCATTTTCCTTCACCGTCGCACCGACCGCTACCTTGACCTCAACCACCACTCCCGCAATGGGTGACGTCAAAACATTTTTGTCGCTGCCCGGCTTTGAAGGCGCGGCCGACGGTTTACTGGCTGGTGCCGGTGGGGCCGAATTGGTTGCACTTGCAGCCGGTCGGGGAGCTAGTTGTGGTGGTGCTGTCAACGACCCACTAGAAGGAGGCATCCCATCATCGTCATCTTCAAGGATCTCAACGTCTACTTCGTAGCTGACCCCATCAAGCGTCACACGTAGTTTTTTCACCGAACCTCCCTTTCTGCTTGTTTAACCAAGGACTGTAAATGGGACGTAGCTAGTTGGACTACGGCCCTGGTGTGAAATGAAACTTGCAATTATGCATCACGCAGTTTATAACGTCACTGCTGGTGCGGCCTTGCTGCAGCGCAGCATAGAACACAGGATCGCTGTTGCGTTACTGCTACCGTTTCGGCTTGTGAGATCCCATAATAGTCACACGACCCTGGTGTGCCCAGGCGGTTTCTGATGATACTCCCAGGTAGCGTACACGTTTGACTTGCACTCGGCGTGAGAGTGCCACACTGATAGCAGCGGCAATCACCACAATAGTCTCAGGCCGCACCCCTTCAAGCATAGCGATTGGCTCTGACGCAACCGCCGGGTTGGGCGCAGTTGCTCTATCAGTTGACGGAGCCGATCGCTGCTGAGTAATCCACTTATCAAGCCGTTGAAACAGAATCAGTACAAAAACGAGCAGCAGCAACCCGGAAAACACCACCGACATACCCACTGCTGTGAGCTGAAGCGCAACGTAGAAATCCTCTATTAACATAGTAATGACCTTCTCAAGGTTACATTGGGATTAAGCCATGCTTCTTCTGCGGTCGGAGTTCTTGCTTCGCACGCAGTGACGCCAGAGCCAGGCTGAGATAGCGCCGTGTATCTTTTGGCTCGATAATATCATCGATCAGATTCCGCGCTGCGCCCACATAGGGATTCGCAAACTGTTCACGGTACTCATTGATAAATTCGTCGCGCGCAGACTTGGGATCAGCCGCCTTCTTAATATCTTCACGATAGACAATATTCACCGCACCCTCTGGCCCCATCACTGCCACCTCGGCAGTGGGCCAGGCTGCCACACGATCACTGCCTAACTCCTTACCGCACATGGCCAGATAGGCCCCACCATAGGCTTTGCGTAGCAGAATGGTCACTTTCGGTACCGTAGCGGCCGAGTAGGCAAATAACATCTTCGCTCCATGGCGAATGATCCCGCCGCGTTCCTGCTGTACACCAGGCAGAAAACCCGGCACATCGACAAGTGTCACAAGCGGTATATTAAACGCATTGCAGAACCGGACGTGCTTGGCGATCTTATCCGAGGAGTCAATATCCAGCACCCCGGCCATCACCGCTGGCTGATTGGCCACAATCCCGACAGTCTGCCCGTTGATGCGCGCAAACCCGACGACAGCATTGAGCGCGAAGTGTTCCTGAATTTGCAGAAAATCACCATCATCAACAATGCGCGTGATCACATCCTTGATGTCATAAGGATCGCGCGGATTATCAGGGATAACGCGATTGAGGAACGTATCTTCGGCAAAGATGAGGTCGCCAGTGCCATAGTTCGGTGGATCGTCCAGATTATTGGATGGTAGGAAGGAAAGCAACCGCTGACACAGGTGTAGCGCCTCTTCATCACTCCTGGCCACCATATGCACCACACCGCTGCTCATCTGGGCATACACGCCACCCAGTTCAGCCGCTGAAATATCCTCGCCAGTCACCTGTTTAATCACCTGAGGGCCAGTGATAAACAATTCACCCGTACCCTCGACCATAATGATAAAATCCATCAATGCTGGTGAATAAGCGGCCCCCCCCGCACATGGCCCGGCAATAATCGAAATTTGCGGGACAACACCCGACAGGAGGACATGACGATAGAAAATGCGTCCATATCCGTTCAGGGCATCAATCCCCTCCTGGATGCGTGCCCCGCCACTGTCGTTAATAAAAACCAGTGGCGATCCTGACTTCAAGGCCATTTCCATTGAGCGGCAAATCTTATCGGCGTGTAACTCACCCACCGAACCACCAGAAACAGTGAAATCCTGTGAAGCGACAAATACCTGGCGCCCCTGAATTGTTCCAACCCCGGTAACGACCCCATCGCCGGGCAGGTCTTTACCTGCCATCCCAAAGTTTGTACAGCGGTGTTGTGCAAACAAGAACATCTCCTGAAACGTGTCGGGGTCAAACAGCAGAGAGATCCGCTCACGGGCCGTTAATTTCCCTAGTTCATGCTGTTTTGCGATGCGCTGTTCACCACCGCCGGCTATGAGTTGTGCCTTTCTTTGCCGTAAGCGCTCGATCTTCTCTTTGGTTGTCATAAGCTTACCTGCCTATTCAGTTTGGAACTACACGACGTGAACCACAAACATCCTGGAGCAGTACACGATATCAGGTTCTTCCACATTTCTTTCTTCAGCAATAAGCATAGATAAGCCTCTTAGCGGCAACAAGTTTGAGGCCAGTAAGAGGCAAGAATAGGACGAATGAGGCTATAGAGTCTCCAATTCCTGTGTATGGGCCATAATAGCATGACCTTTCCAAAATTTCAACTATCTTTAGTGCAACCGTCAGGCATGGTTCAAACCAGCGCGAGGGGGCCAGAACTGCTGTTTGGAATTTCAACGAACGATGGAGTTTCGATACACAATCTGGTTGCTATGGTGCTGTCTATGATGCCTGCCAGTGACTCAGATCCAGCTTAAGCCGAGCATCTACTGTCTGGCGAGTGCGGATGCTATGCTACTTACGGCGTCGGGTAGGTTGAGAGCGGGCCAGAACCGATACCAATGCAGAGTATCGGGAGAGTAGTCCTGGCCTGAAGGGCCTCTATCTGTCCTGGTTCGGTTGTGTGCGATAAGGAATGTCATACCCAATCGGGTACCTATGTTTCATCAAAGCAGCGCTCAGGCTCCACCTGGAAAAGCTGATTAGCGGTACAGACGGGAATGATCACGTCGCCGCAAATACCGTAATGCGCGGCGCCAGTGGCGTGGGTGTGACGGTTGCGATCGTTCGTGTCTATCGTCGAACGAATCATGTATCTGGGGAAGGTGGTGGAGCAAGATACGCGCAATCTGCTCGGCCCCGTTCCGCGGGACTGCTCCTGCCATGTGTGCGACGGTTGTTGCGTAGCACTCCGGATTACTCAGTTCACTGATCGCGTCTACAATGCGTTCTATGGTCGGGCAGAAAAAGCCCAGTTCATGATTTAGCACAAAATCAATATTGCCCTGCTCTTGCGCGCCTACTGCCTCGGTGACGATCACCGGGCGTTGCATGACCAGTGCTTCCATCAAGGTGCCTGGGCCAGCTTTGGTGATCACAATGTCGCTGGCGGCCATAAAGGTTTCCATGTTATGCACAAAACCATAGATATGACAGGTAGGACTGCGCCGTTCGGCCTGCAATTCGTGATACAGCGAGCGGTTCTTGCCTGTTACGACCAGAAATTGTTTATCGGGATAGATTCGTTCCAGTTCAAGTACCAGTTCGCGCATATGCCCGGAACCAACACCACCACTGGTAATCAAGACGGTAAAGAGATCGTCGGCAACGCCCAGTTCACAGCGAGCTTCTATCGGGGTATGGTGATAGTTGGCAAACTTGGGATGCACGGGGAAGCCTGTGCGCAACAGACGTTCACTACGCATCCCGCGTCGGCGCATCAGTTGATAGGCTTCATCTGTCGGCAGTAAGCACAGATCAACTTTGGGCAGTGTCCATGCAGCATGTAGCGACACCAGATCGGTGACCACGGTAATAATCCGAAATGACAGATGATATGTACGGCGGGCAGCACACACCAGACGGTGAACCAGCGGATGGGTTACTACCACCAGTTCGGGATCAAAAGCGCGTAGCGCTTGCACGATATTGCGGCGGGCCTGTATGTAGACGAGCCGCGAGAGAACATCCACTCGCCGCATACCGTTGGTGAGCTGAAATGTCAAATCGTAGAGGGGCAACCAGCGTGTAGACAGGTGATCATAGAGCCGGGGGGCGTTCCGCAATAGTGGGAACTGTGTGGCCTGTAGCACATCAAGCATAGCATAGGTAACAGTATGCTCACTTACCTCTTGCAGAGCAGCACCAATAGCGACGGCGGCGCTGCGATGCCCACCGCCAGTATCGGAAATCGCAAAGAGAATATTAACGGGCGTGGTCATCATACTGATACTCCATTTGGCACTGGTTCATTATTGCTCGTCATGCCCATACAAGACTGTCCCACCTGAACACTATCTGGCAGATACACTCATATCCTACCACGTGCGGTTGTTGCTGTAAAGCGGTAGATCTCGAGTGCCCGTTCACTCTCGCGGAACGTGCCCGCCTGGGAGCGCGGGCGGGATGCCCGCCATCGCGCATGTACCGGCACGCTGCCCGCGCTCCCAGGCGCAAAGGGAACGCCTGGTGAGGAACCTGATGGTCAGCCTGACCATCAGCCGCGCTCCCAGGCGCAAAGGGAACGCCTCGTATTGCCTTTAACTCTCAGAGGGACGGTGCCCGCGCTCCCAGGCGCAAAGGGAATGCCTGGATGATAGTGATATTTCTGGTGGCTACGAATTGCGCGCTCCCAGGCGCAAACGGAACACCTACGACAGCGCTTCACCCCAGGTCTGAACAGGTACGATCTAGATCAAATTTCTGTCGATTGTCAATTGTTAATTCAGGACTTACGCGGTTACTTGAAGCTCACGTTCCTTCGACTACGCTCAGAGCTTGCCCTGAGCGCAGTCGAACGGGACAAGCTTTTTCGCCTGTGGCAGCGGGGAAGAACCGCTTTTTTGCTTCAAATTTTCGCCGTAGGCGAAAATTTGAAGCAAAAAACAGGAAAAGTACCACTCTGCCCCATTCGGCTCCGCTCAGGGTAAACTCCGGCGAAACCCATGGGGTGATGGTAATCGTTCAGGGGGACTTTCGCCAGCGGGGGTTGCGGGGGCCGCAGGCCC
>CALANA010000226.1 GCA_937925925.1 uncultured Chloroflexales bacterium
CGTGCCGCTGAAGCCAACGCCGAACAAGCTACCATGCAGGCACGACTGGCCGAGCAAAAAGCGCATGAGGCTGATCAGAAGGCGATCGAACTGACTCATACATCGCTGGAACTGGCCCAACAAAACGAAGCCCAGCGACGCCTGTTGGAACTGGTCAGTACGCTCGAAACGCCCGTTGTCACGTTGACCACCGGGGTGCTGCTGGCACCGATCGTCGGGCATCTGGACAGCCAGCGGGCAAGCAAGCTGACCAATCGCTTGCTGCATATAACCCACGATCAGCGGCCACGGATGGTGATTATTGATATTGCTGGTGTAGCGGTGGTGGATACGGCTGTGGCTCGGGCGCTGCTCCAGACCGTCGAAGCTTTGCGCTTGTTGGGGTGTCAGGTTGCCATTACGGGTATCTCCGCCGCCGTTGCGACGACCATCACGAGTCTGAACATCAGCTTCGATGAAGTGCAAACGGCCCGTTCTCCTCAGGAAATTTTGAACGTGCTGGACAAGACGATCCATCTACGCAACAACCTGGCTCTGCATGCACGGGTTTCGAACCGGTGATGACCGTCAGATGCATAGATGTATGGCGTGCGGCAGCATGGCTGCCGCCTACGGCGTGCCGTGGTAACGCAGTCCTGGCTCAAGCCGTGACACCGATCGTGCGCATAGCTGAGCAACACATGCAACCTCCATACGTCGTTCCGACAAACAGACAAGCGCTCCCTGATCGGTGATTGGCAGGATTACCGCCCAATCCGAAAGCCGCAGTTCGGACAAAACACGGCCCGCATCGGCATTTGAAAATGACATTGCGGGCAGGTCTTGGTCGCCGGAGATGGCTGCGCAGGTGGCGCTGTCACTGCGGGTAGTGGTGCAGATACCGTCTGTGCAGGTGGTGGTGCCGGAGGCGGCATGGTGTCGGGGGGGGCTTCCTGTACAATTGGCACTGGTTGTGCTGGCGCGGTAATCGTCCCTAATGGTTCTTCATAGACTTCGGCCTGGACAGTTTTGAGTGCCTCTTCCTTAATCACCATCTCTGACCGCAGCTTATCAACCGTCTGTGCCATTGCGCCAATGGTCGGGGCATTAATTTGCCCGGCACGATGCAGATCATATGCTCGTTGCCCCATATCGATCAGTGTTTTATCCAGGCGCTTCTTTATATCGTTCAGTTCGCTTTGCAGGCGATTCGTGCGCTGGAATTTATCGGCCTCAAACTTAGCCCGATCAACTCCGTGCGAAATCGACTTCCCAATCTGATCTAGAAAACTCATATCGCAACTCCTTGGGAACATTTCTTCGTGTGCATGGCTATGAGATAACACGAGTTATGCAGTCGCTTGAAGCGCATGCCCTTTTCGCGGTAACATGAAAAAGGCACGGGTTGCGAGCGACCGCGTAAGTTCTCAGGACGTACGCGGTGGTCTGGTCACCTCGCCTTTTCGCCGGAGTTTACCCATTCGGCTTCGCTCAGGGTAAACTCCGGCGAAAAAGCTTGTCCCGTTCGACTGCGCTCAGGGCAAGCTCTGAGCGTAGTCGAAGGAACGTTGGGTTCACACGACTGCGTAAGTCCTGTCCTATGAGCTAAGACGTAGCAACTGCACGTCTGGATGCACATCTATTGTAGCACATGGCGCTATGTGGTTGCCATCAGGCGCTGATGGTAGTATGCTGATAGTACAGAGGTGAAGCGATCAATGCGCTCATCCAGAACGTTATCATGGGTCATGAAAAAGAAAGCTATGAGCAAGATTCCATCTTCTGAGATCACGCCTGAGCATATCTATCTCTCGCGGCGGGCGTTTATGCGCGGCGTGGGGGCGCTGGCGGCTGGTTCGTTGCTGCTCGGCGCATGCGCGGCGACTGAGCCAACCACTGATGTTCCTGACGACTTGCAGGTAAGCGCCGACACTGACGAACTGGGTGATACGCTGACATCCTATGCGGCGATCACGAACTATAACAACTACTACGAATTTTCAACTGACAAAGAAGCCGTTGCCCGTTTCGCCCGCGATTTTCGTACCTCGCCCTGGGAAGTTGCGGTCGGTGGGCTGGTGCGCCATCCCCAGACGTTTGATGTTAGCGACTTGCAGCGCCGGTTTGGTAGCGAAGAGCGCATCTACCGCCTGCGCTGTGTCGAAGGCTGGTCAATGGTGATCCCGTGGGTCGGGTTTCCGCTGGCTGCGCTGCTGCAAGAGGTTGAGCCAGAGGCCAGCGCTCAATATGTGCGCATGGAAACGATCTATGATCCGCAGCAAATGCCGGGGCAGAACAACCAGTGGTACAACTGGCCGTATATCGAGGGTTTGCGCCTGGATGAAGCTATGCACGACCTGACGTTACTGGCAACCGGTATCTATGGCAAGGCGCTGACCCCGCAGAATGGCGCACCGGTGCGCCTGGTCGTACCATGGAAATATGGCTTCAAAAGCATCAAGTCGATTGTACGCATCGATCTGGTTGAGACCATGCCCACCTCGTTGTGGATGCTGGCAGCCCCGCACGAATATGGGTTTTATGCGAATGTGAATCCAGATGTACCCCACCCGCGCTGGTCACAGTCAACTGAGCGCCGCATTGGTGAGTCCGGTCGCCGTCCAACATTGCCGTTCAACGGCTATGCCGAGCAGGTCGCTGAACTCTATACTGGTATGGATCTGAAGCAGTTCTTCTAATGCATGGCCTGTCTCACGTGCCCTCATATGTACAACGGCACTGGCTGACGCTGGTGACACACACGGCAGTACTGGTATCGCTGGGTTGGCTGGGTTGGCAGTATGGCGCTCATCAACTGGGCGTCAACCCGATCCAGGAACTAACCTTTCGTACAGGGAAATCTGCCCTGATCTTGCTGGTGCTTTCACTGACCTGCACACCATTGCATACCCTCTTTGGCATCAAACGGATACTCGTGTTGCGGCGTCCGCTGGGCTTATACGCTTTTCTGTATGCCAGTTTGCATTTCTTGATCTTCGTTGGTCTGGATTATGGGTTTGATGCGACGCTGATCGGCCAGGAAATCGTAGAGAAACGGTATATCCTGGTGGGACTGACGGCCTTGGTGTTGCTTGTGCCACTGGCGGTTACCTCTACGCGGGGATGGATGCGGCGTCTGGGCAAAAACTGGAAGCGCCTGCATCGGATTGTTTACGGGGCCGCCTTGCTGGCAGTGCTGCATTACCTGTGGGTCGTCAAGTCTGACATCCGCGAGCCACTGCTCTATGGCGGAGTGATCGTCGTGCTGCTGGTGCTACGCCTGCCGCCGGTGCGTCGGATGGTGCAGAGGTGGCGTGATTATCGGGTCGCAGACAAAGAACTGCGTGTGCAACCGCCGACTGCTGACCAATGATCGTTGTTCCTATCCTGGTTTAAAAAACAAGACAAATATGACTACCAGGTACAGTGTAAAAATAGACATGAAAAAGTACTGGATTATCTGTCCTATTACTATAACGAAAATTTCTCTGTAAAGAGATGTTGAGGGAGGGTGTAGGGGCGGTACACGCACCGCCCCCACGCCGAAATCCCCACATGGACGGGGGCTGCGGCCCCCGTACCCCTACTGAGCCGAAGTCTCGTTGGAGAACTACTACAAACATACGTTCGTCTTTGAGTGGACAAAACCGCGATTCTGGTGTATAATACGCCATAAATCATATAATCAAGCCAGTGAAACGAAGGGGTTCCGCCGCGTAGTCGAACGACTAATGCCCGGTTCCCCTTTGCTGTTGCTTTGACGCTATTGTCCAGCCGACGCAGGGAGAGTGGTTATGGAAATAGGGATTGTCCGTCCAGTGAACATTACGAGTGAGATGCGCGACTCGTATCTAGACTATGCCATGAGCGTGATTGTCGCTCGAGCGCTACCCGATGTTCGTGACGGTCTAAAACCTGTGCAGCGGCGCATTCTCTACGCGATGTTGCGTGAAGGGCTGCGCCACGACCAGCGTTATTCCAAGTGTGCAGGTATCGTGGGCGAGGTACTCAAGAAATATCATCCCCACGGTGATATGGCCGTCTATGATGCGCTGGTGCGAATGGCCCAGCCCTGGAACCTGCGCTATACGCTGGTTGATGGGCAGGGCAACTTTGGCTCAATTGACGGTGACCCACCAGCGGCCTATCGGTATACTGAGGCGCGACTCACCGAGATTGCCGAAGAACTCCTCTCAGATATTGATAAGAACACAGTTGATTTTCGCCCTAATTTCGATGGCGAACATCAGGAACCAGAGGTATTGCCCGCCTTGCTTCCCAACATGCTGCTCAATGGTGCGTCGGGGATTGCGGTCGGCATGGCAACGAATATTCCACCCCATAACCTGCGCGAGTTGTGCGATGCGCTGATCTATTTGATTGAAAATCCTGACGCCACTGTCGATGATCTGATTAAAATTATGCCTGGCCCGGATTTTCCCACAGCGGGGAGTATTCTTGGTACCGATGGTATTATGAATGCCTATAGCACCGGCAAAGGCCATATCACCTTGCGGGCCAAAGCACATATCGAAGAAGGGACGCGCTCGGCCTTTAACATCGTTATCACCGAGTTGCCGTATCAGGTCAACAAAGCCCGGCTGCATGAACGCATTGCCGAGATGGCCAAAGAGCGCAAGATCGAGGGGATTCGTGATGTTCAGGATCAGTCGGATCGCACCGGCATGCGCCTGGTCGTGTTTCTCAAGCAGGATGCGCAACCCAAAAAGGTTCTCAATGCGCTCTACAAGCATACGCAAATGCAGACCACGTTTGGCGTCAACATGCTCGCGCTGACCGAAGGCGGCAAGCAGCCACGGGTCTTAACACTCAAGCGGGCGCTCAGCGAGTATGTTACCCACCGCCAGGAGGTCATTCGGCGGCGTACCGAGTTTGATCTCGAAAAGGCGCGGGCACGGGCGCATATTTTGGAGGGCTTAAAAATTGCGCTCGACAATCTGGATGAGATTATCCGCACCATCCGCGAGTCGCGCACCGTGGAGAGTGCCCGGAACAACTTGATCCGCAACTTCACGCTTACCGAGATCCAGGCCCAGGCGATTCTGGATATGCAACTGCGCCGTCTAGCCGCGCTCGAACGCAAGAAGATCGAGGATGAGTATCGTGAGGTGATCCAGTTGATCGCCGAACTGGAAGATGTGCTGGCTAACCCCCACAAGGTACTGCACCTGATCCAGGAGGATCTGCGCCGCATCAGAGAAAAATATGGCGACGAACGTCGCACGCGCATTCTGCCTGATGTGAATGGCGAAGTGAGTGATGAGGATCTCATTCCCGACGTGCGGGTACTGATTACGCTGACTGATCGCGGTTATATCAAGCGGCAACCGGCTGATGCCTATCGTACGCAGCGTCGAGGCGGGCGTGGCATTAAAGGTATGGTAACCCGCGAGCAGGATGTGGTTCGGCATATTCTGACCTGCGGTACCCTCGATGATCTGCTCTTCTTCACTGACCGGGGCAAGGTGTATCAAATGAAGGCCCACGAGGTGCCAGATGCCGGGCGCACGGCACGTGGATTGCCGTTGATCAACCTGGTCTCACTGGAAGCGGGTGAACAGGTGACATCGGTGCTGGCTGTGCCCAGTTTCGATGACGGAGAGTATCTGGTGATGGCAACGGTGCGTGGACAGATCAAGCGTACGTTGCTGAACGAATACAGCCAGGTGCGCTCCAACGGCTTGATTGCAATTGGCCTGGATGAGGGCGATGTGCTGGGTTGGGTGTGTATGAGTCATGGCCACGAAGACATTCTGCTGACAACTGCTCGCGGACAGACGATTCGCTTCAGACAGGACGATGTGCGCCCGATGGGTCGTCCGGCACGGGGCGTGATCGGCATTAGCTTGAGTAACGGTGACCGGGTAGTCTGGATGGGCCTGGCAAATAATGATGCAGACTTGCTGGTGATTACGGCACGTGGCTTTGGCAAACGTACTGCCCTGGAAGAGTATCCAACCAAAGGGCGAGCTACGAATGGGGTAATTACGATCCGCCTGCGCCCCAATGATGAGGTAGCGGCTGCACGTATTGTCAACGATACCTCGCTACTGACGTTCATCACCACCAGCGGCATTGTTATGCGCCAGCTTGCGGCAGGTATCTCGCGCATGGGTCGTGCCACACAAGGGGTGACGATCATGAGTCTGGATAGTGGTGATCAGGTGGCAGCGCTTTCCTCGGACGAGATGGTGGAGGATGTCAATGCCGCTGATGATCAAACACAGGTGATCGTCAATCCTAACGGTGCATCGTAGATCGGGTTACGTGCTGACCTGAGCCTGGGTCTCGCTCCGTCCAGGCTCAAGCCAGGACGCCGAATTTTGATGTGACACATTGTGACACATGTTGTAACAACTTATGGAGTTTGCGTCATGAATCCGATATGACCCGCTCCAGCCCGCGCAGGCGGGCTTCGCCTCCCGTAGCCCGCGGCTTCAGCCGCCGGGCGGGGAGGCGCATAAACGTATTGACGAACCTTGTCTAACAGGCCTTTTCATGGTCGTGCGAATCTAATCCCAATACCGCCAGTACAGCACAGATCGAGCAAACCTACGTACCCCCGTAAGCCAGAGGCGCGGACGCGGAGCGTATGCGAATGTCGCATGCGCACATTATGGTACTCCTCAAACTTATACCAATGTGACGTCGACCTTCCGCATCCGTTCGTCCGTCTTCCGCTTGCTCTTACGACAATGAGACTGCCCCTGGAAAGGGATGTCGCGGGGCGACGGGGCGTTGCATGCAACGCCCCGTCACCGAAATCCCCACATGGGCGGGGGCCTGCGGATCGCGCCGGGGGTTCCCGCATCGCCGGGGCGGAAATCCCCACATGGGCGGGGGCCTGCGGCCCCCGCCCCCCCGCCGCGACGCAGTCTCGGTGGCGTACGAATGGCAAGACCATGCGGAAGGGTCACGTCGAAACGGTATTATCCCACTACGCTACGTTCACCAGGTTGCACAAGTATCTCCTGAACCGGGCACAACCCCGTTTTTGTACGCAGGTGATCACCCTCAGCCCGAATCATGGCTACAAACGCATCTACCAGGTACCCATCCCACTTCTGGCCCTTGCCGCGCTGCAAGATCGCCAGTGCTTCTTCCGTCTCCATCGCGGCGCGATAGGCACGATGTGACGTCATAGCATCGAAGGCATCGGCAATCGCCAGGATGCGTGTCTCGATCGAGATCTGAGTACCGGTTAGCCCGTAGGGATAGCCCTGCCCATTCACCTGCTCGTGATGGCCCTCAATAATCGGTAACGCTGGCCGCAAGGCACGTATATTGCGAATAATATGGGCACCGATCAGTGGATGTTGCTGCATGATCTCGAATTCTTCATCGGAAAGGTGTGTGGACTTGAGCAAAATGTGATCGCGAATGCCAATTTTGCCAATATCGTGCAACAGTCCAGCATAGCGGATCAGTTCAATCTGCGCCGCCGATAGGCCAAGCCTTTCTGCCAGGCGGACTGCATACTGCGTTACTTGCTCCGAATGACCGTGGGTGTATGGATCACGAGCATCAATAGCGGCTGCCAGAGCTGCGACCGTCTCCAGATTCTGGAGCCGTAGTTCCTGATAGAGGCGTGCATTATCCAGCGAAGCCGCAATTTGTGAAGCGAAGACACCGAGCAACTTCTGTTCGTCGGCATCAAAAGCTGGTTGATGGGCCGCGCGCATCAGGTGTAAATACCCAACTGGACGATCCTGTGAATGTAGCACCGTGCCGATAGTTGGTAGCTGCTGATTGGTCTCGATTTCACGGCCAATCAACTGCATATGGGCCTGCGCCAGAGCGTGCAGATTGCCTTTGAGATTGAGCGCAAGCGTATATCGGCGGGGTGGTACATTCTGGCGGGTCTTGTAGATCAGCAGACGTACCTGTTCATCTTCAGGATAGAACAAAGAGAGCGAGAGCGATTCTGGCGCAAATCGTTGCCAGAGGAACTCCACAATTCGCGCCACCTGTGTCTCGATATCCAGTGAGTGTGCAATCACCTGACTGAATTGATACATCACAACCAGTTCCGACAACCGCTCTTTTTCCTGGCGAATACGACGCATTTCGAGACACTTATGCACGGTGCGTTCCAGGTTGTTGGCGTCGACGGGCTTGGCCAGATAGTCAAACGCACCCAACTTGAGCGCCTGTTTGGCTGTTTCAACTTCAGCAAATGCTGTGAAGACCAGTTTGTCAACGTCGATCTGGTGCTGGTACAACGATTGCAGCAACTCAATGCCATTCATTTCTGGCATATGCAAATCCGTTAGCACCAGATCATAATACTCCTGACATAGCATATCGAGTGCAATCCGCCCATTCTCGGCCACCGACACGTTATAGCCATTGTAGCGCAGCAACCGCGCACAGAGATCCCGCACATCAGACGTATCTTCCACCACGAGGATTCTGGCAGGTGATTGCACTGGTGTACTACCGAAGGTATCATTTTGCATAGTATATTCCCTATTGTCCACTGATGAGGTATACAGATCTCCCAGCACTACATCGATACCTGGCCTGGAAAGAGATTGCGAGGGCACGTAGAGGCGTCGCATGCAACGCCCCTACTCCGAAATCTCCAGGGGAACATGTGCGGGGGCCTGCGGCCCCACACTCCCGCCGAGACGAGGTCTTGTTATAGTACCAGTCTGGCGCTTTGCGCACAACAGTCGTGTTTGTCTGGGTTGTAACCGTTCAGGTGAGTTGGTTTGGAGGGGCAGTGCCCCTCCTGGCGAACGTTCCCGTGAACGGTTACTGGGTTCGTAAACAAGATTTTAATACATTGTAGCAGTTTCTACGATTTTATGCACAATGCAACAATCTAACTGTGCAAAACACCACACCACAGACATACCCGGTTTATTGATAAGACGATAGTGTGTCGTAGAGAAATCAGAGGAACTGAAGCGAGAGAGGAAAACGCGACACTCAATACAGCAACGGTATCGAGAGCAACAGTATCACCTTCCAGTAACCAATACTATACGATTCTCTGCTAGCGAGCCAGATTAGCCAGGTGTGGCACTACTCCGTCGTTCAAAAAACAGTTTGATGCTCTGTACAATCTCATCGAAGTCAAAAGGTTTGGTGAAATATTCATTTACGCCGACTTTAAAGGCTTCTTTCTCCACATCTAGTGTGCCAAAAGCCGTCACCATAATAATGTATGTGTCTCTTGATTGGTCACGTATGGCACGCACCAGATCCAACCCGTCCATATGGGGCATATTCAAATCGGTAATGATGATGTCACACGGTTGCCGCGAAAAATATTCCAGGGCAACACGTCCATCTTCAGCCTCAATAACCATATACCCACTGTTGACAAGCAAAAATCGATAGAGTCGCCGTGTCGATGGATCATCCTCAACAATCATCACCGTAAAAGGCACTTCGTTTCTCCTGGTGTATGGTCTTCCTCCTGATGTCAGCAGATCACAAAGCTTGCCAGTGGGCGGAATGGTATCAAGTACGGCAAATCGATCCTGCATTTGTTTATAATACCACAGACCGGTCAATCCGCTACCAAGATTGACAAACCGTCATTTTGAGCCACGATTTAGCGATAAATCGCCAGATCGCGTTCCTCAATCGTCGGCATGAACCGTGACATTTCCACCATCTTGAAAATTTTCTGATGATGGGGGCTGACATTCATTGCAAATAGTTTATATCCGGCCTTACGCGCCGTTACTACAAACTTGAGGAGCGACGAAATCCCGGACGAATTAATAAAAGAAACATCACTAAAATCAAGTACTGTAATGGGACGCATGTCTGCGCAAGCGGCCTCAATAGCGGCTGCGGATACACCATCAACACTCGGCGTGCCAATATGTAACACAACCACTTCGCCAAACTCTTCACGCCTGATTGCATTCATCATTGTGTCTGCCCTTTCCGATAGAGTCGTAGTGTGAGTACTGTTCCGGTTTGTGAGGAACTTACCTCACAATCGTCGACAAGAGCGCTAATCAAATACGATCCAAACCCGCGGAGCATGCCGTCTTCGAGATTTCGTTCGTCGACAACATGGCGCGAAAAGTCCAGTGTGCCCACTCCGGCACCATGGTCGGAAATCCGCACCTCCAGTTTTTCATGGTCAAGCGCAAACACCACCTCCACCGGCTTGCTGGTCTCGCGCTTATTCCCGTGTTCAATCGCATTATTGACGGCCTCGCTAACAGCTAATTTAAGATCCTCGATCCGCTCCACTGAGAAGCCGAACGCCTCGCCAATCTCACCTGCGCTGGCCCGTACAACTCGTTCAAAAATAGGATTGGAGGGAATATGAACTTCGACGCGCTCCATGCATTGCATCCTTTCATGCTTATACCGTCGAGCGCACAGCGGAGAGCGAGCGTTTTCGCGCATTCGTGGCAGGTTTGACGGCCTGATTCTGACTTTGACGTGCGAGATGATCATAACGGCGTAGATACGCCTTCCCCAGCGAGGTATTGCCAATCTGCAAATAGCATGCGCCCAGATAATAGAGGGCCTGAGCATGGCGTGGATTACGCCGCAATACCTTTTCAAACAGAGGAATTGAGCGGGCTGGCTCCATCAACTCTTTATAACACAGACCGAGCATAAAACTGGTCTCAATATCATCGGGCCAGTGTTCCAGGACAATCGCGAATTCTTTGGCTGCCAGATCGAAGCGACCACGTCGCACATACATATAGCCCAGATCATAGCGCAACGAATATACCTCTGGAGCCAGCTCAACCGCTTTGCGCCACGCGGCCAATGCCCAGTTCTCACGCCCAATAACGGTATACATAAAGCCGAGCAGATAATGCGCCTGTGGATCACGTGGCAATAACTGCACCGAGCGTTCAAACGCCCGAACGGCGGGCGCAAACATTTCTAGATCATAGAGCAATTTGCCCATACTAAGAAAAAGTTGCCCATTCCCTGGATGGAGTTTCGCGCAGTCAAACAACAGATCGTAGGCCTGTTTATGTTGCTTGAGTAAGCGCAACACCGCACTCATGCGGAGCCGTGAATCCACGAAATGCTTGTTGTGGGGGGGGATCTTATAATACTGGTCGAGCGCTTCGTTCCAGCGACGACTGCGGGCCAACAGGTTGCCCAACAGATAGCGTGCCCGATATTCCTCTGGCCGCCATTGCAAGAGGGCATTATAGATCCGTTCGGCTTCCTCCTCATACCCCTGTACTTTCAGATCTTCACTGAGCCGATAATACCATTGAGCAACCTCCTCTTCACTGCGGGTAATCAATACTTCATCCTGCATGGCAGGGGAAACAAAGGTTGGCTCGACACGGAGTGCTTCTGCGAAGCAGCGTTGCGCCAATTCATAGGCTCCATGCCCCTGATGCATCAGGCCCATATAATACCGTGGTTCAGCAGCCTGGGGCCGAGCGTTACAGGCACTGTTGTAATGAATATATGCACGGCCCGCATCCTCAAGCCGCTGATAGCAGCGGCCAAGCGAGAAATGCGCCTCATACAGATCTTCATTATGCTCCAGCGCTTCTTTGAACGCCGCAATTGCCCGATCAATTTGCCCATGGGCTGCAAATGCCACACCCAGATTATAGTGAGCCTCCGCCAGTTGGGGATCCGTCTGTACGGCCTCCAGATATTCGCGTAAGGCCCCTTCCCAATCTTCCTGGAAAGCCAGTGCATTGCCAATATACAAATAAATAATTGCACGTTCACGGTCATAAATTTGTGCCTGCTCTTCACCATCAACATAGGCTGCAATGAGCGCTGCTTTAAAGTGTTCAATAGCATCAATATATTGAGCACGTAAATACGAATGAATTCCCCGGCTGAATGCTGCGCCGAGACGCGTACCTTCAACAAAGCGCTCACTGCCAGAGAAAGTGTCTAGATCGAGAGGCATAAAAATAAGTGAATCATTCACCGCCATAATTGCTCCCCCATACGCATCCTGTTCCAGGCTTAACCAGGTCATTAGTGGATGGTTAAGTGGTTAAAGAACAGTGTTTCTCCCCTCAGTGAGAATGATCTATTTCCAGGTGTGGATCTATTACTATACCATGGTGTTGTGTTTGTTGCACACAGAACTACGGCTATAAGCAGGCACTCTCGGCGTTCTATGTCCTGAACGCGTTAAGGAGCAGCCAGGCCGGTAGACACGCTTACTACCGATACTCTTCTATCACTAAACGCATTTGTTGATGTAATTCACGGGCCAGACCACGCCCAAAATGCCCTTGTGCAGCGCGTGCCAGTGCCGGCAGTACTTCGCTCCATTCATCCGCAGACGCATCAAGCAGCCGCGAATCGTGCATATTCAACACCATTTCATGCCAAAACGTTAACGCATGTGTACTACCTAAGACATCTTCGGCAATACTGCGCAGTTCATCACTCAGGCGCGCTAGACGTCGCCGCAACACCACGATCGTCACATCATCGCTCTGGGCATTGCTGATCCCCCAGGTACGCAACTCTTGAAGCAGGCGCATCATCAGCGCTCGTGGCTTGAGTTGTTCATTGGCAACCAGCAAGGCTTGCAGGCGTTCAATGCCAAACATTTCATATTCGCTGTTAAAAGCCTCGGTGACACCATCACTATAGAGAACGATCGTATCGCCGGGTTCGAGAATGATACTCATCTGATCGTAGTCAATATCCAGGTCAATACCGAGTGGCAACCCTGGTATTTCCAGTTCTTCCACTCTGCCATTCACCAGCAAGGGGAACGTATGGCCGGCATTTGCTATCTGCAACTCGCCCCGGGTAGGATGCAGTTGGGCATACAGCATGGTCACCATCCCCTGCGGAATCTCACTGATGATGCCGCGATTAACGGCGGCCAGCGTCAGGGCGGCTGATTGACCACTGCGTGCTTCGTGGCGAAAGACAGTACGGGCGACTGCCATCTGGAGTGCGGCGGGCAAGCCCTTCCCGGCCACATCGCCAATCATAATGCCTTGCCAGCCATCACGTAACGGTAAAAAGTCATACAAATCGCCACCCAGATCGCGGGCGGGGAGCGAAACGGCACTCAATTCCCATCCAGGCAGGTGCGGTACCGCCGCCAGTAGCAACCCCTGCTGAATATCACGCGCCATTTGCAACTCGTTCTCTAACTCTGCCTGTCGTTGCAACGCTTCTGTTGTTGGGCCAGATGGCGTACTGTTGGGGTGAGCCGCAGCGTGGGCCACCCGGTTGGTGCGCTGCATAATGCCGCTACGCGCCACCCGGTGTCCCACCAATGTTCGACACGAACGACGCTGAACCGCCGATGAATGATGTGTTGTGTTATTACTGACCATAGTACTACCATAAGATAGTGAAAGGGGGTGTTCCCCCTTACCTATCATCAATCGTCAGGATTTTTACGTAGCGTTTACAGGTTTGTCGTAACCAATCAACGGCTACACCATCAAGTAATATATCTGGCGGATAAGGTTCAAGCTTGCGCAAGGTACTACGATATTCGCGGAGCGCCGGCCCAAGGAGTTGCAACTGGCGATAGGCCTCTGCCAGGTGAAACGATATAATGGCTGACCCTGGTTCGAGATAACGGGCACGCTCAAAGTGTTGCACAGCGGTCGGCAGTTGTCCTTGCTGGGCATAGAGCATGCCTAACAATCGATAGGCCTCAGTGGTGAGCGAGTCGAGTTCAATAGCCCGCCGGGCTTCTGCCACCGCCAGATCAATATCGCCCCGATCGGCATGCGCCCGCGCCATCAGGGCGACCACCTGGGGCGCGTGGGTGCCATTCAGCGGTGCCAGGGCCAGTAACTCCAGGGCTTCGTGTGACTGTCCGGCATCAAGCAGGGCTTGCCCGCGTTGAATAATCTCTGTATCAGATAGCGATGCCTGACCCAGGAGGCGTTGCGCTGATAGATCGACGTTTTGACGCGCATCAGGTAGCGTTATTGGCGGTGTTGTCTTTGTTCGGCCCGTGTTGCGTGCAGGTGCCTCCAGTTGCTTTGTATTGCGCGGAATTCCCATTGATGATGGGTGCGCTGAGACCGCCTCTGGCGTTCCCGGACTGTCGGGCTGTGGCAATTCAGGCTTGTAATACACAAACGAACCAGCTACTTCGCGCAACCGGAAGCCATCATGGATGTTCCACAGGGTTTCTGAAAAGCCCAGAAACAATATCCCGCCCGTATCCATCGCACGATAAAAGCGCTCAATCAGCGTGCGGCATGTAGCAAGTTGAAAATAAATCGTCACATTTTGACAGAAGATAATATCCATACCGTTGCATCTGGCGGGGAATGGCTCCAGCAGATTGAGTTGCGCAAATTGTACCAGAGTACGTACAGGCTCATTGATCAGCCAGGTATCACCATGTTTCTGGAAATAACGCTGACGCATTGCTGGCGTCACGTTGGTCAGGGCGCGATCGCGATACCGGCCGCTACGGGCGCGGGCCAGCGCCTGCTCACTCAGATCGGTGGCCCAGATCTCCACCGGACGCACCAGGGGCATTCCCAGCGTCTCCAGGGCAATCATTGCCAGCGAATACGGTTCTTCACCCGTGGAACAACCGGCGCTCCAGATTCGCAACGGCAGATTAGCCGGTTTGCGACGATGGAGATCGGGTAGAATAACCTCTTGCAAAGCACGCATATGGGGGACATTGCGAAAGAACAGCGTCTCGTGATTCAGCGTCGATTCTGCCAACTGTTGTAATTCAGCCCGGCCTTCGGGATCGGCGATGTAGGCGGCATAGGCATCCAGGGTTTGCCCCGTCGCTACCAGTCGTTGCGCCAGACCCGTCAGCAGCACCCGCTGGCGCGTTTGATCCAGGTACACACCACTGTAGCGTGCCAGCAGATCGCGGATCATTTCAAACTGTCCCGGCTTGAGTACCAGTTCAGGCAGTTCCGGGCGCGTATGGTTATGCATCGAAGACTTATGCATCATAATCAGACTTCACTACCAAAACGAAGGGCTTAAATGCCACATTTTGACGTAACCCATGTATGTATAGAGCTATAAGATCGAATCTGACACCCGATTGAGCAACGCCAGACTAATTTCCTCTGGCGGCAACACGATATCAACCGCCTGGAGATCAATCGCGGCGCGTGGCATCCCATAAATCGCACAACTGGCTTTATTCTGGGCAATCGTATACCCACCCGCCCGCCGAATACTTTTCATTCCAACCGCTCCATCGCGGCCCATTCCGGTCAGTAACACACCAATGGTGTAGGGGCCAAAGACCTCAGCAGCGGCCTGCATCGCAATATCAATCGCTGGACGTTGTAGCAGGAGCGGGCCATTGCTCAAGTGGATGCTTTGATCCCGCTCAATCAGCACATCACAACGTTCAGGCGCGATCAGCACCGTGCCAGGCACAAGCGGCGATCCCTCCTGAGCCAGACTGATGGGGAGCGCACATGAACCAGCTAGCCATGTTACCATACCAGCGCTGAACCCCTCGGCAATATGTTGAATAACCAGCACAGCGGCATGAAAGGTAGCCGGTAGGCCCATTAATATTTGCTTAATGACCCGTGGCCCACCCGTTGAAGCGCCAATAACGACCAGCGGGAACGGTATTTTACGTCTGGCACCCACCGATTTTGGGCCTGGTACCAGACAACTGGTATCGGGTAACGTGACGTGTTCCATCTGTTGTTGCAGGTGTGGAACGATCGGTGCTGGCGGGATGTCGGTGCGTAACCGAGACGTGGTATCGGATCGATCCAGACGCCGGCGCCCGCGCAGGTGCGTCACTACCTTGACCCGCGATAACAACTTGATGCGCCGGATCAGATCGCGTCGCGTCTGTTCCCGCGCAGGTGCATCACTTAACCGTGGCTTCTCCATCACATCCAATGCGCCAGCACCTAACATCTCGAACGTGATGTCCGTATCATATCGTGAAAGGGATGCCGTCAACACCAGGATCGGTGTCGGATAATAGGCCATTAATTGCTCTGTTGTTTCCAACCCGTCCATAATCGGCATCCGCACGTCCATCGTAATAACATCTGGCCGTAATCGAGCAACTACCTCCAGCGCCTCTTGCCCGTTTGCGGCTTCACCGACGACAGTAATGACGGGATCGCTTTCCAGCATCTCCCGTAACACCCGGCGCATAAGCGCCGAGTCATCGACAATCACAAGCCGCAACTGCTGTTTCATTATTTTGTAGGGTGTGTTGCCCGCCGCGTCGCCAATGGATTGACCATACGTGCTACGCGGCGTGTTGCACATAGTATTTGCTAATCGCTAATCCATTTCGAGTACCAGTTTGACCCGATTGGGCAGGTTGAGCAAGTCAACATCCTTGTTCAAGTAATCATCAACCCCGGCTTCAAATGCCGAATGCTTGTCATCACTGGATGTCAGCATAATGATCCGCAAGTCATCCAGGAGCGGATTATCGCGTAAGCGACGGCACACCTCATACCCATCAATGCCAGGCATCTGTACATCAAGTACCATCAAATCCGGCACCTCGTCATCAATACAGGACAGCGCCTCCTCACCGCTATGCGCCAGACGAACCTCATACCCATACATTTCGAGCCGCATTTTCACAATGTCTGTCACGAGCTTACTATCATCCACAATCAGGATTTTCTCCGACATCGCTTTACTCCTAGATTAAGGGGTAGCAGAGCGCTCTATGGCCCATGCATTGATACAAACCATATATTCACTGTACCGTAACTGTTCACACTTTGGGTAATACACTCCCCTGGGCACCAGAGCGGGGCGCACTCCATCGCGCACACGAGGGCAAGATGCCCTCGCTCCCAGATGCCCTCGCTCCCAGGAGAAAGGTGAACACGTACACTGTACCTTCTGATGTTAGTGTCCAAGCAATTGCTGCACCACTTCTAGCAAATTATCTTGATTAAACTGACTTTTTACAATATACGCCTGCGCTCCTACTTCTAATCCTTTGCGCCGATGCTCATCTGAGGCCAGACTGGTAATAATGACCACGGGCAGATCCAGCAATCCCAGTTCTTGCCGAATGCGTGCCGTGAGTTGAAAGCCATTCACCCGTGGCATCTCCACATCACTAATCACCAGATCATACGCCTGGGTGCGCAATTTATCAAGTGCATCCAGCCCATCATAGGCAGCCGTAACCGTATACCCTGCTGACTGCAAAATACTGCGAATCAGCTCGCGTGTGGTGAACGAGTCATCGGCAATCAGCAGATGCGCACGGCGACGCTCATGGTTGATCGCCATCGGCGGGCCAGCCAGAGCCATACCGCGAGCGGTTTGCAAGAGTATGACGGGATTGAGTAACAGAACCAGTTGCCCATCACCCAGTTGTACCGCACCGCTGTAGCGGCGTCGCTGCTCAAACAACGCGCCCAGCGGCTTAACTACTGCCTCGCGTTCATCACACAGTTGATCAACGAGCAGACCGAGTTGGCGCTGTGTGTTGCCAATCAACACAGCCGGTATGCGTTCGCGTTGCTGAAACGCGGGCGGTGACTCGATGTGCAACAGATCCGTCAGTTTGAGGAGGGGCAATGTCTGCTGTTTATACCACACCATCGCCCGGCCTTCAATCGTACGAATATCCTGCTGATGCACCCAGATTGTACCACGACACCCTGTTGCGGGGAGTGCAAACATATGGGTGCCGGTTTTGACTAACAAGATGCGCGTGGTCACCAGCGTGAGCGGTAGGGACAATGTAATCCGCGTACCCTGACCTGGCTGGGATTCAATACTAATCTGCCCGCCTAACTCGCCAATATTGGAGCGCACCACATCCATTCCCACCCCGCGCCCAGAAATATCGGTAATAATCGGGGTGGTGGTAAACCCGGGCAGGAAAATCAATTCCAACGCTTCGGTATCGGAGAGCAGCGCGGCATGTTCGGCACTGATCAACCCCTTGCGTACCGCCACATCTCGTAACGCTGCTGGTTGCATCCCACGACCATCATCGCTAATCTCGATACGTACTTCGCCACCATAGGCTTCAGCACTGACCCGAATTCGTCCCTGGGGTGATTTCCCTTCCGCCACGCGCGCATCAGGCATCTCAATGCCATGGTCAACTGCATTGCGAATGAGATGCAGCAGCGGATCGTTCAGCGCTTCCAACATTTTCCGATCCATTTCGGTCGTCTCACCCGCTATCTCCAGGGTGACCTCTTTGTGCATAGCGTGTGCCAGTTCGCGCACCGCACGCGGCAACGCGGCGAAAACCGTGGCAACGGGCAAGAGACGGGCCGCCATCACCTCCTGTTCCAGATCACCCACCAGTACTCCCTGCTGATTCGCCAGCAAGCTAAATTGATCGACCTGGCGGTTGAGCAACTGGGAGGTCTGGGCATCATTATTCAGCAAGGCCGCCAATCGATCATCAAGGATCTGGCGTTGAGTTGGTGAGAACCGGATCTGTTTTATCTCGGCTTCAAGGTCGAGTAAAGCTCGTTCCTGGTGCTGAATAAGTTTCGTCAGTTCATGCAGTGCTTGCACATGGGTCATCAGTACCTGCTGTCCCACCACCAGTTCGCCGGTCAGATTGATTAAGCGATCCAGACGATCAACGCGCACCCGAACCGTCTCACGATTGGTTTGACGCACCTGAAATCGAGCGGCTGAGTCAGCCTGGGTGGGTGCCAACGTGCCATTACCATCATCAGCGTTTTCCTCCACCAGGAGCGTGCTGCCTGCTGATGTATGTTCTACCGCCGCCTCTGCTTGGTGTGCAACCGGTTGCTCGGTCACCTGAGCAGGTGTTGCAGACATGCGGGTTATCTCTGGTTGGGCTACGGTGGACGCAGCATCAGCCAGGTTTTGCTCCAAAGTGGCGATCAGTTGTTCCACATCAATACTGACGGCGCGATTTTCCACGGCTGCCGCCGTCAGTTCCAAAATAGTGTCGCCGCCACGCAACAGATCATCGGCTAGCGAGCGATCAATCATCCGTTGTCCATTTCGGACGGTATCCAGGATATGCTCCATGGTATGTGCCAGACGGCCAATGTGTTCAAAGCCGAGCAAGCGCGCCGAGCCTTTGATCGTATGCATAGCCCGAAAAATAGCGTGAATCTGAGCGCGTGCATCGGCATCAGCCTGATCGGGCATACGTTCTAGCGCCAGCAGACCATCACTCAGGATGCGCACATTTTCGATTGCCTCTTCGCGAAACTGATTGTGAAACGTGGAGAGATCCATACGCGTTCGTTCGCTATCCTGTATGTATTATCGGTGTGCAACCCCGTGCAACCGATCCGCAATGGCAGTCAACATGGCCGAAGACTCGGCCATTTGCTGCGCGCCAGCGGCTGACTGACGAGCAACTTCGGCAATCTCACGCATGGTCTCAACCACCTGTTCACTGGCACTCTGTTGTTGGGCCGTCGCCAACCCAATTTCAGCCGCACTCTGGGCAGTACGTTCGGCCATCATTACCACCATATCCATCACCTGCCCGGCACGATGCGCCAGTTCCACACCACGCTCAACTTCTTTGCCGCCCTCTTCGGCCGCCAGCACCGAGGCATTGGTGGCCTGGCGTATCTCGGCAATCACGCCTTTGACTTCTTTAGCTGCTGCCAGCGTGCGGTTGGCAAGGCTTTTGACTTCCGCAGCAACGACGGCAAAGCGTCGGCCGTGTTCACCCGCACCAGCCGCCTCAATCGCCGCATTCAACGCCAGCAAATGCGTTTCATCGGAAATATCATCAATCAGATCAATGATTTCCCCAATCTGTTGGGATCGCTCACCCAGGCTGAGGACGCGGGCGGCGATGTCCTGGACACGACTGCGAATACGTTCCATCGCCTGGATACTCTCATCCACGGCTCCCTGTCCATTACTGAGATTTTCGAGCGTTTGCTGTGCCGCCAGAGCGACATGTTCGGTCGTCTGCGCAATCTGGCGAGCGGTGCTGCCCAGTTCTTCGATCGTGGTACTGATCTGCGAGACGGCACTGGCCTGCTCGGTTGCGCCGCTGGCCTGCTGTTGCGAGGTGACTTGCAACTCGGCGGCAGCGGCTGAAAGCTCACTTCCCAGTTCCACTTGCTGAATATTTTTCTCCATTATCTGTTCGGTGCGTTCCAGTAACTCGTTGGCGCGATGATGCGACTCCAGCAGCGCATTGGTGAGATCACGGCTGGTAACCCAGGACAGCGTTGCCAGCACGGTGCCCGAGAGTAGGAAGACTGCCAGATAGATATAAATCGCCAGACCACCCAGGTCGATCGCTGGTCGAAAGCGGAAAAATTCTTGCGCAATCACCAGGCTCATGTAACATACGGCAGCAAACAGGCCAACACGCATACTATCAGCACTCGCGCCAATAAAGCCCGCTGCCACAACCGGAATAAAAAAACTGACCACAATCGGGCTGTCTGGCCCACCGAGCAGCGCCGCCGCTGGCGTCAGCACCAGAACCAATCCATAGAAAAAGAAGCGTCCGGCAACCAGGGTGCGGTTGCGCTGAATGAAAAACCGTGACACAGCCGTTGTTATCAGCGCAATCAACGTCATCCCAATCGTTATCTGTACCGCCTCAGATTCTATTAACTGCCACCATTGTAACAGCAAGGTTATCAATAGCAGTACCAGGGCAACGGCCGCCATACTGGTGGTCATCCGGCGCAGTAACCGTGCATTATCGCGCAAAGTTGGGCGCTGATCAGTAGGCTCAAAATCAGGCAACCGACTCATTATATGTTCCATCTCGACAAGCTCCCTACGACAGAATGAGATAACAGATACGCTTATCTATTCATGTTTGAACCTGTAAGCATTGTATGCATACCCAACAACACATCTTGAGCGATCTGGCGCAGATCGAGTACCAGCAGTGGTATATCATCACACACCAACGCACCGAGTACCCAGGGACGTACCATACGGCGCGCCAGCAATGGAGACAGACGCTGCACGGTATCGAGATCCATCCCGACAAAATCCTCCAGCCGTTCCACCAGAAGGGCCACACTGCGTCGACGTGTTGCTACAATTAACGCATGACGACGCGCATTACTGCGTATATCCAGCGGATCGAGCAGCGACCCTAATTCTTGACACACCAATGTCCGCCCGCGTGTATCGGGCAGCTCCAGGTCAGCATTGCTACTGATCAGGCGTATCTCCGCAATCTGATCGCGCCGGACTACATAGCGGTGGCGCGTGGTAGACACGAATAGCAGCACGTTCGTCGTGGCCATACGATTTAATCTCCCGCTCGTAACGCGGCAATAATGGCTGACAGATCGATCAGTGCCAGCATCTGGTCATCGAAGCGGGCAAGGTTGGAAAGAAACCGCGCCCGTTGTGGATCAAGACCCACAGGCAAAGCTTCAAACGATGTCGGTGGCAACTCAACCAGATCGAGTACGGTATCAACGAGCAAAGCCAGATCGACAGCATCGTGCTGGATCAGCACATAGCGCGTCGCCCGATCGGGCGGCGATTCTGGCAATCCGAGCAGCGGGTGTATATTCACCACGGGCATCACAAAACCACGCTGATTAATGATACCAGGCAACGCCGCTGGTGTACCAGGAACTGGCGTCACCGCCCGCCAGCGTGCTACACCACGCACGCTGGCACCAGGCACACCATAGATTTCATTGCCAAGCCGCAGCAAGAGATAGCTGGCTGGCCCCTGTACTTGTTCCGTGTTCATTGGTTCATCAGACATACGTTGTGCCAGCAGATCAATCTGTGTTTACTATCTATTGTAGAATGGCACTGCTTTAACATTTTGATTATCAGTCACACCCGGCAGTTCAACAACGATGCCCCGCCGCAATATGTGCCTTGCAGCATACTATGAAATACCGTCTGTGGTCAAGCACTTTAGATGGTACTCGAGGTAGATTTTGTTCCAGTACTATTGATGGATCTCCAATACTACATGTACCTACCAGGGTCTATCGTATATGTGGTATCGCATATGATGGTGAGACTGTATCGGTGATTGGAGTGCGTTGGAGGATGCAGATGATCGATTACGATCCAGAATAGTACGATGCTGGATCGAGTACTTTATCCTCCAGACACAGAATGTGGCAGCATGGTTGCTTGCTGGGGTGAGCCGAGCCTGGCTTATGCTCTAACGCTAATCGTGGTTCGACGGAAGCAGGAACACCGAGTGACCATGGAACACGGAACACGACCCCGGCTCACGTCGGGACTCCAATGAACCATTGGGATAGGCGTACTCTATACGCTCGTTCAGAGTATACTGTTCAGCCTCGGGAGAACGCGCACGGCTGGGAGCGCGTTCTCCCGCCCGCCGTCGCGCAGGCGCAGGCACGCTGCCCGCGCTCCCAGGCGCACCATGAACGCTGACGACCGAGCTTCCCCCCAAATGGGAACAGGTACCGTTCAGACGCTGCTTTACAAAACAGCGTAAACGCAGTACAATAGCACGTCTGAGCGCTTCATAAAGCCTTAAAATGCTTTATACTATAATCGGAAAGGGTCGTGGTACTGTGAGTCAAAACATTCGTGTGGCTATCATTGGCATTGGGAATTGTGCCTCGGCGTTAGTGCAGGGAGTGGAATATTATAAACATGCCAACCCGGACGCCCGTGTTCCCGGTCTTATGCACATCAACCTGGGTGGCTATCATATTGGCGACATTCAGTTTTCGGCTGCTTTTGATATTGCCGATAATAAAGTTGATACCGATCTGTCCGAGGCCATTTTTGCCACACCGAACAACACCTATGTCTTTACCAGAGTGCCGCACCTGGACGTCCCCGTATCACGGGGAATGACCCATGATGGGTTGGGGAAATACTTGCAAACGATTATTCGGAAAGCCAGCCGCGATACTGATGATATTGTCAAGATCTTACGCGAGAGCGGTACCGATATCGTGGTGTCGTTTTTACCCGTGGGAAGTGAGATGGCAACCAAGTGGTATGTCGAGCAAATCCTGGAGGCGGGCTGTGCGTTTATCAACTGTATTCCAGTCTTTATCGCCAGCCAGGAGTACTGGCGGCGGCGCTTTGAGGAACGCGGGTTGCCCCTTATTGGCGATGACATTAAGAGCCAGGTGGGGGCCACTATTACTCATCGTGTTTTGACCACCCTGTTTCAGGAACGCGGGGTACATCTGGATCGTACCTACCAACTCAACTTTGGTGGCAATACTGATTTTTTCAACATGTTAGAAAAAGAGCGATTAGAAAGTAAAAAGATCAGCAAAACTAATGCTGTGACGAGCCAACTCGACTATGATCTGGGGGATCAGAATGTTCATGTTGGGCCGAGTGACTATGTACCCTGGCTTGGCGATCGTAAATGGTGCTATATTCGTATGGAAGGTACCACTTTTGGTGATGTGCCACTCAATCTTGAACTAAAGCTTGAGGTATGGGACTCACCCAACTCGGCCGGGGTCGTGATTGATGCGATTCGGTGCGCCAAACTGGCGCTTGACCGCAAGATCGGTGGTGCCCTGACCGGCCCCAGTGCCTATTTTATGAAGACACCGCCCCACCAGTATACCGACAACGAAGCCCGCCTGCTGACCGAAGCTTTTATTCGCGGTGAAGAGCGCAACGAATGCTAGATCTCGTTAACAGCACAAACAAGGTTGCCCGGGCGATCCTGGGCAACCAGCATCTCGTTGGAGAAGCAAAGGTGATATGAAACTCATTATTCAGATACCTGTCCTCAATGAACAGGATTCGATTGCGGACGTCATTGCAGACATCCCCAGACATATTCCAGGTATAGACGAGATTGCTATCTTGATCGTTGATGATGGTTCTACCGATGACACTGTTGCTATCGCACGTGCCCACGGCGCACACCAGGTGGTACAACATACAGGCAACAAAGGATTGGCCGCCGCTTTCCAGACTGGTATCGATACAGCACTGGCGCTCGGTGCCGATATTATTGTCAATACCGATGGCGATCATCAATATCCTGGCAGCGAGATTCCGCGCCTGATCGCGCCTATTCTGAGCGGTAAAGCCGATTATGTCATTGGTGATCGCCAGGTACAGACGATTCGTCACTTTTCGCTCCTGAAGCGCGTTTTGCAGCATGTCGGCAGTTGCGTCGTACGTTGGGCCTCTGAAACGAATGTCCCTGATACCGTCAGTGGCTTTCGCGCCCTCTCACGTGAGGCAGCGTTGCGTACCTTTGTCACCACGGAATTCTCGTACACCGTTGAGAATCTGATTCAGGCGGGAAAACGACGCCTGGTAGTGACCACCGTTCCGATCCGCACCAACCCGGTGAAGCGTCCGTCCAAGCTGCATCGCGGCAACTGGCATTTTATCAAACAGCAGGGGGCAATTATCGCCCGTACATATGCCACCTATGAGCCACTGAAGACCTTCAGCTACATTGCCGGTCTGTTTTTTCTTTGTGGGGCCGGATTGTTGTTACGGGCTGGATATATCTTTATTGGTCGCCGGGCCGGATGGTTTGGTGACGCCTCGCCGACCAACCAGCAGGCCTTGCTCGTTGGTGGCATTCTGGTAGTGATGGCTTTTGTAGCCTTTTTGATCGGTTTGCTGGCTGACCGGGTGGGGGGGGTGCGCCATCTTCAGGAGGAGATACTGTATCGGATTCGGGCGATGGATCTGGCCCATACCCAGTGGCAGCGTTCAATCATCACCCGTATTGAACAGTTGGAACAGATGGCCGAGGGAGCAGAGCGCCAGACGACTGCCCCATCTGGCCTCTTCACCTATGCCAATACCGAAGAACAACAACGCCAGCTTGCATCGCGCCTGGAGCGATTAGAGCAAGCCATGGGGAGCAATCCGCTGCTGCATCACGCTGGCGAACAAGATGTATAAACCGTGAGCTGCAATGCCAGGCTATCAAAAAGCGGAGCCAGTAGCTCGACAGGTGCTATCTGCTCCGCTTATGGGGCATAGACCCGGAGAATAGGCTCACACACTCAAGCATCAAGCTGATTGGTAGAAACAGACCGCGAGTGCGCTAGATTGGTACCGCGCAGATGGGTCATACCGACGGCAGTACCCGACCATAGATGCTGAAGATGCTGTAATGCACCACCAGTGCGGCGGTCAAGCAGCATAACAAAACGTGTTGCTTCGGCCAGACCTAAACGCTCGACCAGTGCCGCCCACCCCTCCTCTATTAGCCGGATCTCCATCTGGGTCATTGTCTTTGCTCCTTCACTAGTTTCAGATCAGCTTCTACCATAATGCGGACTAATTCTTCAAATGAAACAACGGGTGTCCACCCAAGAACACTCCGGGCCTTTTGTGGATTTCCCACGAGCAGATCAACCTCTGCCGGACGCATAAAGCGCTCATCCTGTACTACAAAATCGCGGTAATCTAAATCAACACACTCAAACGCCAGTTGAACAAACTCACGCACCGAATGCGTTTGTCCGGTCGATACCACATAATCATCGGGATGCTCTTGTTGGAGCATCAGCCACATCGCCTGAACATAATCCGGGGCATACCCCCAATCGCGTTGCGCTTCTAGATTGCCCAGGCGCAACTCTTCATCAAGACCGAATTTGATGCGCGCCACATGATAGCTAATTTTACGGGTAACGAACTCTAATCCCCGTCGGGGACTCTCATGATTAAAGAGAATACCACTGCTAGCATGTAAGCCATAGCTTTCACGATAGTTAATCGTAATCCAGTGACCATAGACCTTCGCCACCCCATAAGGGCTTCGGGGATAAAACGGTGTTTCTTCAGTTTGCGGGGTCTCACGGACACGGCCAAACATCTCACTGCTGCTGGCCTGATAGAATCGTATCGTTGGATCAACGATACGTACTGCATCAAGCAGCCGTGTTACGCCCAACGCGGTGGTTTCGCCCGTAAAAACTGGCTGGCCCCATGAAGTCTGAACAAACGACTGTGCCGCCAGGTTATACACTTCATGCGGGCGCTGTTCGCGCAAAATACTGATCAACGACACTTCATCTAATAAATCGCCCGTAACCAGGGTTATTTTGTGCTGAAAATGCTTAATCCGCTCAAAATTAACGGTGCTGGTGCGGCGCACCATGCCGATTACTTCATACCCTTGCTGTAACAGGAACTCGGCCAGATAACTGCCATCCTGTCCTGTTACACCAGTAATAAGGGCGCGTTTTTTTTGCATACGTCTCTGTTGCTCCTCACATAGCAGAGTAGTCAAATCATAAGTAAGAAATACTGCGACAGTACAACGGGGTACATGCTCTGGCTGCCAGGGGAGTCAACAACCATCAAACCCTCGGAATCTGTTCACTCAAGTCTACCAGATAGACCAGCACCGACTGCTGCACCATTAGTTTGAGCATGAGCCACCTGCTAGAGACTGGACACCAGGCAGGTGGCTGCACATATCTGCCAGTTTAGACCTGCCCGCGCGCAGCAGCCACTGCCTTCTGCGCACCTTCACCCAGGGTCGCGGCCGGAATAAGGGTTGACTGCGCGAGAATAGCACGTCCAGCTTCCTCATTTGTACCGACTAGACGGGCAACCATGGGCACATTAGTCTGAACTTCTTCTAAAGCGGCCACAATACCTTTAGCTACTTCATCGACACGGGTAATGCCTCCGAAAATATTAAACAGCACCGCCTTCACGTTCGGGTCGCCTAGAATGATCTGCAATGCAGCTTTCACCTTATCCTTATTGGCCCCACCGCCAATGTCCAGGAAATTCGCCGGCTCACCACCATACAGCTTGATCACGTCCATGGTTGCCATAGCCAACCCAGCTCCATTGACCATACAGCCAATATCGCCATCAAGCTTAATAAACGTCAGCCCGGCCTCGCGTGCGCGTTGCTCGGCTTCTGGCTCATCGGACGCATCACGCAGCGCTTCAAGGTCGGGATGGCGGATCAAGCCACTATCATCAAGCAAAATCTTCGAGTCGAGCGCTTGCAAGTTGCCATCTTCACGAATAACTAGCGGATTAATCTCTACCAGCGACGCATCGGATTCGACAAAGGCGCGGTAGAGCGCGGTTGCAATCTGGGTAAACTGACGCGCTTGCTTGCCGTCAGTCAAACCAATAGCAAAGGCCAGTTGGCGGGCTTGATAATCCATAAGCCCCAGTTGAGGATGCGCCGGAATCTTAATAATCGCATTGGGGTTGGTACGAGCGACTTCTTCAATCTCCACGCCACCCTCAGAGGAGGCGATCATCATCACCCGTTTGGTGCTACGATCAAGAATGGCGCTGACATAAATTTCCTTCTGATAGGTAATAGCCTCGGCCACCAGCACTTTCTCAACCGTAAGCCCCTTAATGTCCATCCCCAGAATCTGACCAGCGGCCGCCTCGGCTTCATCAGGGGTGCTGGCGAGCTTCACACCACCGGCCTTACCGCGTCCACCCACAAAAACCTGCGCTTTGACTACTACCTTCCCGCCAATCTCCTCGGCAATCCGTCGTGCTTCTGCGGCCGTTGCGGCCACACCGCCTCCTGTTACTGGCACCCCATAGCGAGCAAGCAAATCACGCGCTTGATATTCGTGTAGCTTCATGTATTCGGCACTCCTGAACAAAACCCTTGACACCAGCACGATATATAAAAATAAAGCACCCGGAAGAGGTGCAGGCACAGAGAAACAGGGTTTTACCACCCTTTCATGACGCAGCAGTAGCGCACTCTAATGTCTAGTTTCTTGTGCAACTTTCTACGTGGATGCTTTCTAAGCCCATAGTAGCATATGACTGGCTATCCTGTCAACTTTTATCGACACCCATGCTGCTCTGGCAGCACCCGGCGATGCAGGTAATCGTGCTGCGGTCAACCATGTGCTCATGTGTACCTGGAGGTGGCATTCTGTCAGATTTGTAACCTCCGTCAGATGGTGATGAGTTCTGGTTTCGCAGCGGTGTGCATCCAAAAATATCTTTTACAATTCGTGGTGTCGTGTTAGTACCTGTTCACCCTCAAGGGCACGCTGCCCGCGCTCCCAGGCGCAACGGGCGGGCACGCTGCCCGCGCTCCCAGGTGCAACGGGCGGGCACGCTGCCCGCGCTCCCAGGCGCAACGGGCGGGACGCCCGCGCTCTCAGGCGCAACGAGCGGGCACGCTGCCCGCGCTCTCAGGCGCAACGAGCGGGACGCCCAGGCTCCCAGGCGCAACGAGCGAGCGGGACGCCCGCGCTCCCAGGCACAACGGGCGGGCACGCTGCCCGCGCTCCCAGGCGCACCATGAACGCTGACGACAGTGCTTACCCCCAGATGTAAACAGTTACCCGTGTTACAAGGATTGACGCCTGTGTCTATCAGCCGTACAATAGTATGTTATTGTCCACATTGTAAGAATGAAATAGAAAGTTATGGAACTGTATCCACCGGATGATCCGTATGTTTTTCGCATCGTGTTTCTGGGATTACCGATTGCTGTGCGCTGGTACGGTGTGCTGATTATGATCGGCATCTTGCTGGCGGCCTGGCTCAGTATGCGTCGGGCGCAGGCACGCGGCTATGATCCTGAACATGTCTGGAACCAGATCACGATTGGCTTGATCATGGGCATTATTGGTGCCCGTCTCTATTATGTTGCTTTTATGTGGGATCGTTTTGCTGGTAATCCGCTGGCGATCATCAACCTGACAACGGGCGGGTTGGCGATTCACGGGGCGCTGATTGGTGGTGTGCTGGCGGCGTTGATCTATTCCCATCGGCAGCACCTGCCGTTCTGGGATTGGGTTGACACCTGTATTCCTGGCTTCTTGCTTGGTCAGGCGATCGGCCGTTGGGGGAACTTCTTCAATCAGGAAGCGTATGGAGTGCCTACTAGCCTGGGCTTTGGTGTGCGCATCGATCCGGCTTATCGCCTGCCGCCGTTCAATGATATGCAGTTGTATCCACCGAATGTGCTGTTTCATCCGACCTTCCTGTATGAATCGCTCTGGAGTCTGATTGGCGTGGGCCTATTGCTCTGGCTGGATCATCGCTGGGGACGACCACGCCCTACGGGAAGGCGCTGGTTGCAGCCGGGCGATCTCTTTTTTGTGTATGCGATCTACTACTCACTGGGCCGCTTCTGGATCGAGAGCTTGCGCATTGACAGCCTGTATATCGGGCCGCTGCGTACTGCGCAGATAATCAGCCTGGTGTTCATGCTGGCTGGTGCCATTGTGCTTTACATTAATCATTATGATCCGCCCCGCTGGTTCAGGTCTGATACGAACGTCCAGGCCGGGTCTGAGCAGAACGTAGCAGTGGGCAGAAACCAGAAGCAATCTACACAACGTTGAACCTGCATGGCGGGTACAACGCAGCTACTCGCCGAATGCAGAGATGACGATCTCGACGTTCGGAGTTGTGCGCCGCAGATATGCACTACTCCGGTTTGGGGCACTTCAACGCAATTTAACAAAACCTTAATGTTTTTTTGACAATAATTCTGCACAATGGTATGGTTAGAATAGGCTATTGACGAAGAGTAGAGAAGATACGATCACTATGTCCAGGTTCCCTGATATTGTGTTCCTTGTACTCGATACCCAGCGTGCGGATCGCCTGTCATGCTATGGACACCCGGCAGAAACATCACCTTATCTCGACTCACTGGCTGCGGATGCAACGTTTTTTCGGCATGCGATTGCACCTGCGCAGTGGACAATCCCTTCCCACGCTTCAATGTTCACCGGTGTTTATCCCTCACAACATCACACCCATCAATCGGACTCATTGCTGCCCCATAGTCTACCGACGCTGGCCGAACGGTTGCATGCCAGTGGCTATTTTACGGTCGGTTTTTGTAACAATCCACTGGTGGGTGTGGTGAACAACGGGCTACGCCGTGGTTTCTATAGTTTCCTGAACTATAGCGGGTTGCTGACTTCACGTCCCAACCAGATCGGTATAGGTGCCCGTTCAGGTTGGCTTGATCGGTACCGACAGTTGTTCAAACGCTTGCTGGGGGCGTTACTGAACCGTGTTCAGGATGCGTTTGCTCGTTCTGATTTGCTGCTGGCCCTTTCGTTTACGCCGGTGATGGTACCGATCTGGCAGACGGCGCTGAGTTTCAAGGGCAACACCGCCCGCTCCCTACACGACGCGGCACAGTTGTTGATAGAGCGGCGTGGCGTTGCCCACGATCAGCCGATCTTCAGCTTTATCAATCTGATGGGCACGCATATGCCCTATCACCCACCGCGCCGCTTTGTACAGCGGTTTGCGCCACATGTTTTGCACGACCAGTCTGCCCGTCACTATTTGCGGCGCTTCAACAGTGACATCTATGGCTGGCTGGCACCGCTGAATAGCGAGATTGACGATCAGCGCAAGGCGACCCTGGATGGGATGTACAATGCCGAAGTAGCACATCAGGATGAGCAACTAGGTGCGTTTCTAGCAAAGCTCCGTGCAAGTGGGGTGCTGGATCGGTCGATCATAATTGTTTGTGCCGATCATGGTGATCATCTGGGTGAAAAGCAGTTGATGGGACATGGCTTCTCATTGTACAATGAACTGGTGCATGTGCCATTACTGATCCGTGATCCGACGGGTGATTTTCCACGAGCTACGGTGGTAGATCGCTTCGTCTCGACCCGGCGGTTGTTTCACACGGTGTTAACGATAGCTGGTCTGGCGACTGCTGATGAGCAGGCACTGACGCTGGCACACAGTCCCAGCAGTGATCCAGAGGGCGGCACCGTTTTTGCTGAAGCACTGCCGCCACAAAATGCGGTACGGATGATCCAGCGTCGGCAGCCACACCTCGTCCGTGAGCGGGCGTGTGATCAGGTGCGCCGTGCGGTGTGCAGCGATCAGCATAAGTTGATTCAAACTGGCGAACGCCTGGAATTGTACCGCGTGGTTGATGATCCCAATGAGACGTTGAATTTACACAGCATGCTGCCCGAACGGGTTGATGCATTGCATGAACGCCTCCGGTCATTTGTGCGTTATACTGATGATACACGACCACCAGAGACACGCGCCAGCGGCTATGACGATCCCGATGTGCAACGTCGATTGCGTGACCTGGGGTATCTGGAGTAAGCATGTTCACAACAGGACATACACGGTCGCTCGAACACAACGTCCTTTTTCGCCTGCGACAGAGCGGTACCTGGTCTCTTTTTAGTTGCCCCTTTTCATCTTCGGCGAAAAGGGGCAACCAGAAGCGATGCGCTTCCACGTTGACCCATCTGGTTCCGCTCAGGTAAACGTCGGCGAAAAGGGCATGGGCTTCAAGCCATCGTGTCCCTCCGGTTCATAATACGACGTACGCGATGGGTGATCTGCCGACCGTTTTTGCTTGCGCCAGCGTGGAAGAAATGCTCTCTTTCGCTCCCGCTTTTCACCGAAAGCGAAAAGGAAAAAGAGTACCGCGTAACTCGTAGTAATAAAAAATGAATGGCGAGACGATATGTATCCACCGGTTGATCCGATTATTGTTGAGTTTGGCCCGCTGGCGTTACGCTGGTATGGGGTGATTATTATGGCCGCTGTGTTGCTCGGTACCTGGATTGCCAGCCAGCATGTGCAGCGTTATGGGCAAGATGGCAACCATGTCTGGGATATGTTGCTCTGGGTGTTGATTCCGGGGCTGATCGGGGCGCGGCTCTACTATGTATTTATCCAGTCGCCGCGTGGCCCCGATGGTTTTGGGCGCTATCTGGATAATCCGCTGGAAATCATTCAGATCTGGCATGGTGGCCTGCACATCTTCGGTGGGTTTCTTCTGGGTGGCCTGGCGTTGACGCTGTTTGTTCGCCGCCGACAACTCCCGCTGCTGTTGTATCTGGACGCGGTGGCACTGGGCTTGCCGCTAGCACAGGCAATTGGGCGACTGGCAAACTTTATTAACCAGGAATTGTATGGCCCGCCAACAACGTTGCCCTGGGGATTACGCATTGATCCTCAACACCGTATCCCACCCTACAACAACATGGGCATATACCCGGAGAGTGTGCGCTTTCATCCGTTGTTTCTATACGAAATGCTCTGGAACCTGGTTGGCTTCGCGTTGTTGTTCTGGATCAGCCGCCGCTTTGCACCCCGCCTGCAGCACGGTGATCTGTTCTTGCTCTATCTGGTCTGGTATCCACTGGGGCGTTTTTTTATCGAATTTTTGCGTACCGACTCATGGTTCTTTCCGGGAACACCCTTTAATGTGGTACATATTCTGACATGTATCGCTATTGTGGCTGCGGGCATTGCGCTGTATCGACGGCATCGCACCGTATCATCAGTAGCCGCCAAAAGCTAGGGGCTATCTGTTATGCCATCAGCGCCACGTCTGCTCATTATTGGTCTGGATTGCGCCGAACCGTCGCTCGTGTTTGAGCGCTGGCATACTGATTTGCCGCATCTGGCACGGTTGATGCGGCAGGGAAGCTATGGCCGGCTAGAGAGTTGCATTCCGGCCATTACGGTTCCTGCCTGGAGTTGTATGTTCAGCGGACGCGATCCGGGTGAACTGGGCATTTATGGCTTTCGCAATCGTGCTGATCGGAGTTACCAGTCCATGGTCATTGCCGATAGTCATATGGTACGGGCACCCCGGTTGTGGGATCTGCTTGGTCAGGCTGGATGGCGAGTGGCAGTAATTGGCGTGCCGGGAACCTATCCCCCGCAGCCAGTCAACGGAGTACTGGTGTCTGATTTTCTTGCGCCACACACCGGGGTCGAATACACCTATCCACCCTCTCTGGCCGCACGGATCAGCGACTGGCTGGGTGAGTATATGCTGGATGTGCCCAATTTTCGCTCCGACGACAAGGCGCGTATCTTGCGAGACATCTATACTATGTGCGATCAGCGTTTCACGCTGGCCAGGCAGATCTGGGATCACGACCAGCCTGATCTGTTGATGCTGGTGGAGATGGGGGTTGACCGTATTCACCACGCGCTCTGGAAGCAGATGGATCCGCAACATCCGTTGTATGTGCCGAACGCACCACTGGCCGATGCCATTCATGCGTATTATTGCCATGTTGATCGGCGTATTGGCGAGTTGCTGACCATATGCGATGAGCAGACGCTGGTGCTGGTCGTGTCCGATCATGGTGCCCAACCACTGCAAGGTGGCATTGCGTTAAACGAGTGGCTGTTAGCGATGGGCTATCTGGTGCTGCATCAAGCACCGCCGAGCAACGATGGTCGCGGACAGCCACTGCAGGCGGATATGGTCGACTGGCCGCGTTCACGCGCCTGGGGCGCGGGTGGCTACTATGGGCGTGTCTTCCTCAATGTCCAGGGACGTGAGCCGGAAGGTATGATCCCGCTCGCTCATTACGAACAGGAGCGAGCAGCACTGGCTGCTCATCTACAGGCATTGGCCGGGCCAGATGGTCAACCGCTGGGGACGCGGGTGTTTGTACCACAGCAGATATATCGCCGGGTGCGAGGTATTGCACCGGATTTGCTGGTCTATTTTGGCGATATGGCCTGGCGGGCGGTTGGAACAGTCGGAACCGGTGCGCTCTACACGAATGAAAACGATACCGGCCCCGATGATGCTAACCATGCGCAGCACGGTTTGTTTATCTGGTATGATCCGCAACAACCGGGCAACGGCCAGCACCTGATCGGAATGCATCTGTATGATATTCTGCCCACATTGCTACAACGGTGTGGGTTGCCAATACCTGCAGGTTTGCGGGGGAAAGTCTGGCACTGGTAGGTACTGGTGAACAGCATCCTGTTGGGCACGCCGGAGACGTGCCCGATGACCAACAGCAAGTCGCAATTTTTCCTGATCAGCGCAGTTCTTCTGTTTGTTGACGACGCGCAAATTCTTTACGCAACTCGATAACCCGTTCTTCACCCAATTCTCGCGTAAGCGTACTCCACAGCCATTCCCAGGCACTTAGCGGCGGCGGCGAAATCGGAACAGTGATATTCTGTTCACGCAGACGAGTAATTTCTTCCCGACACCATTCTTGCGCATCACGCAAGCTATCGAAAGCGGTACCGGCCCATGTACAATGTTGTGGGGCATCGACATGCTCCACAAATGCGTGCCATTTGGTACCACCGGTAAGCGTAGCGACACCATGCCATCCATGTTCGGTCATTTCCCATCTGGGTCCCTTGATCATAAATGTTCCTCTCTGTGCAACAAACACCATAGCGGAGGTGATAGTCTGACTTCCACACTCCTGATCAGACGAGGCTGCTGATTATGGATCATGATGGTGAGCAGCAGCCTGGAGAAATTGCATGACATCCACATACATAGGTGGATTGGCACCCACCCGTGTACAGGTAAGCGCGGCGACAGCAGAAGCAAAGTGGAGTGCCGCTTCAATCTCGGCCGGTGCCAATGATACCAGCGTGGCACGTGATACCACACCCCGTTTCGCCAATGCTGCCAGCAAGCCAGCGCTGAATGCATCGCCGGCACCCACCGTGTCCCTAATCTCAACCGGATACGCTGGCACATGCCACCGTTCGATCTGGCCTGCTGGTGTTATGCGCAAGGCTAGCACACCTGCGCTCCCGTGGGTGACCGCGACAAAGGCGGCACCCTGGGCCAGCAGTTCGGTTGCGACTCGCTCTACCGGTTGATCAGGCGCAAGCCAGGCACAATCAGCGGCACTGATCTTGATGACGTCGGACAACCCGAAGAAGCGTTGTAGTAAGGCACGGTAGCTCTGCTCATCACGAATAAGCCGGGGACGCATGTTTGGGTCAAACGAGACGAGTGCCTGTCCCTGCAATTGCTCGACGACGGATAATACGGTGGCAGGTGTGGTGCCCCGCAAGAGGCTAATGCCGCCAAAGTGCAAGATGCTGGTGTCGGCAAAACATGCAGGTGGTATATCATCTAGATGCAGTAACGCATCGGCGGCCCCCTCCCCGTAGAACGTAAACACGGGTTCACCCGACTCGATCGCAACAAAGGCCAGGGTACTGGGTGCGGCGGCTGATGTCAACAAACAGCGTGTATCAATACCCTGTGCCTGGGCATATGCCAGCAGATAGCGCCCAAAGTAATCGCTTGAGACTTTGCTGACAAAAGCGACAGGGTGTCCCAGGTGGGCTAATCCGACGGCAACATTGAAGGGTGCGCCACCGGGATGCATATGAAAGCCCATCGTCGTTCCAGTGCTGTCGATTGGCAGAAAGTCTATCAAGATTTCGCCGATACAAGTTATCAGATTTTTCATGATCCATCCTTACCAGGGTCAACCGTGACGCAGGCACGATGGGCAACAAGCGTGCCTCTGATTGTAGCGCACGTTGGGGTTCCTTTCAACTTGCGTCGGGCATTGGATCGTTCGCTGTTTCGTACTCCGGGTTTCAATGTCTTTGCTGTTTTTGGGTATAATAAACCTATCCCTGGCATCAAGAGCAGGAT
>CALANA010000227.1 GCA_937925925.1 uncultured Chloroflexales bacterium
TGGTTCCAGATGCCTGATTTCGACGTAACAAAGGTAGTAACGACTTCAGTCGTTATGGTATACCAATGTGACTTCGACCTTCCGCGTCTGTTGATCTGTCTTACACTTTCTCATATGACAACGAGACGTCCTCTGGAAAGATATTTCGGCGGGGGCCTGCAGCCTCCGCAGCCCCGCCACGACACAGTCTCGTTGGCGGACGAATGGCAAGAACATGGGGAATGTTCAAGTCGAAGTGGAAAAAACGCTTTTCCCCTCCAAATTTTCACCTACGACGAAAATTTGGAGGGGAAAACAGACCAGGTACCTTTCTGTCAAAGACGAAAAAGATGGTGTGTGCGAGCGACCGTGTACCTCCTGGCCTTTGAATTCAGAGAAAGGAGCATCAGACGGGCAAAATGCCTGGTCTGGGCTGCAATCGCGGCTTACCTTGCGGCACTGGTGTATTGGTTGCGGTCGTGCCCGGCGTCATGGGCGGCGGTATATCATCACCGCGAATAGCCGCTTCCAGACCTTCACGATCCAACGTTTCATGTTCAAGCAGTGCATGCGCCAGACGATCCAGTGCATCACGTCGTTCACTCAACAGGCGCATAGCGGTCTCCATTCGCTCCTGAAGCAATGTGCGCACCGTCTGATCCAACAAGGCGGCCGTCGCCTCACTATGATCACGCGGGCCAGCCATTTCACGTCCCAAAAATGGCGTTTCGGCACTATCGCTGGCAAAGAGCAAGCCCAACTCTTTACTCATACCCCAGCGGCCCACCATGCGCCGTGCGAGTTGTGTTGCACGTTGTAAGTCGTTCTCGGCACCGGTCGTAATTTCGCCAATCGCCACCTGCTCAGACGCACGTCCCCCTAGCAGGGCAGCCAGTTGCGACATAAGGTACTGGCGTGAATAGTTAAAGCGGTCGCCTTCAGGCAGGTACTCGGTCACGCCCAGGGCCCGACCACGCGGAATGATCGTAATCTTGTTGACCGGATCAGTTTCGGGCAACAGTTTTGCTACCAACGCATGCCCAGCCTCATGATAGGCCACCACCGCACGTTCATGCTCGCTCATCAACACCGGTCGTTCGGTACCCAGCACAATCTTGTCGAGCGCTTCCGTGAAATGACGGCGATAGATCAATCGCTCGCCGCACCGCGCTGCATGCAGCGCCGCCTCATTCACGAGATTCGCCAGATCAGCACCGGCAAAACCAGGAGTCTGACGAGCAATAATAGCTGGATCGACATCGCCTGCAACAGGCTTTCCGCGCAGGTGGATCTTGAGTATGGCCTCACGGCCTCGTACATCAGGTAAGCCTACAGTGATTTGCCGGTCAAAACGCCCAGGCCGCAACAGCGCCGGATCGAGGACATCAGGACGGTTGGTGGCTGCAATAACGATCACATTGGTGTCACCCTCAAAGCCATCCATCTCTACCAGGATCTGGTTCAATGTTTGTTCTCGCTCATCATTGCCACCGCCCATACCAGCCCCACGCTGACGACCAATCGCGTCCAGTTCATCAACAAAGACAATGGCAGGAGCATGCTGCCGCGCCTGATCAAACAGGTCACGCACACGACTGGCACCTACACCCACGAAGAGTTCCACAAACTCACTGGCGCTGGTACTGAAGAACGGCACGCCTGCTTCTCCCGCAATAGCGCGTGCCAGCAGCGTTTTGCCCGTACCAGGCGGGCCAATCAGCAGCGCACCCCGTGGTATTTTCGCACCCAACTGTCGATAGCGCTCAGGATATTTCAAGAAATCGACGACCTCAACCAATTCACGCTTGGCCTCATCCGCCCCGGCAACATCATCGAACTTCACACCTGGTCGATCAAATGTGTGTGACTTTGCGCGTGAACGGCCAAAATTAAACACTCCTTGCTGACCGCGCATCTGCTGGCGCATAAAAAATCCGATCAGTAAGACAATCAACAGAACAGGGCCAAATGAAAGCAATACACTCAAGAAGAGGGAAGGGCGTTGAACACGGGCGTTAATCTGGACATTTTGTTCTTCAAGCAGCGGTAACAACCGATCGTCACCACCCTGTGGTAACGTCGTTGTAAATCGCGCAAATTCGCTCGGTCGTGCTACAAAAGGCATCCAACGGCCTGCATCAGTATCAGCGGGGGGCGGTAATGGTTCATGCACATTGCCATTGATTTCCTGACCCACAATTTCAACTTTAGCCACGTTACCTGCACGTACCTGGTTGAGAAACGCGCTATACGATATAGTCAGGGATGGTGCAGAAGGCCGAAAGATGAAGAGTTGGAAGAGCATCAACAACGCTAACAAAAAGAGCAAAACTCGAATATTCGGCAACCAGCGCGGCGGCCCATTCCAATTCTGGGTCGAGTCTTTATCTGACTTGTTATTACGGCGGTTATTTCTTGGAAGCATTGTTATTTTCCTCTAAAGGTAATCATCAGTATTGAACCGATGTATTACCATATTATTTTCCTTTGCCGGAAAACTATCAAAATCAACATCTGGCATACCATTTTTTGGGACAATAATCAAAAGGCAGATGTTCTCTTTCATTATACATCAAATTGCTAATAATTTACAACTTGAAGAATTAATTTTTCATTAGTACTTCAGCGAAACTTCGTCTCGTCGGAGGTGTAGGAGCCTGTGGCCCCTGCCCATGTTCCCTTATCTGATGCGGCGCGGCGAAGCCGCGCTTTCCCTGCCCAACCCTCCCCCCGCAGGGGGTGCCGCTACGCCCCGCGACAGCTCATTCCAGAAGAAGGCTCGTTAGTGTAGGCAAGCGGAAAACGAACCAACGGTTGCGGAAGGTCGAAGGCACATTGGTATTAGCCTGGAGAGCGCTTCATCCAGGCTCAAGCCTGGACTGCAGTTGACAAATGGTATAGCTCTGCTCTATATCAAATCAAACATCAAGTTCTATGCCATTGATTGCTTGGGCCAACGCCGTGTCCGTAACCCATACCCGCACTCCCGTTTCTGGTTTACCATGAACGTCGGATCGCGCTGCCAATGTGTGCCCAGATCATGGTATGATCGTTATGACCATGGGGCGCAGGGTCAGCTAACAGAAGCATTCGCAACACGTGCGCCGACTTTGTAGTATCAACCTGGCACCTCGGTTTCAGGTATGGGATTGATGTATGCCTATTCTCACGCTGGAAGATGTAAGTAAGCAGTATGGCGAGCGTCCCTTGTTTGAACGAGTAAGCTTCGGCATCGATTACCATGATCGGGTGGGCGTGATTGGCATCAATGGTAGTGGCAAGACGACGCTGCTGCGCATTGTTGCCGGCATTGAGCCACCAGATACAGGACGGGTAACGCACAGCTCTACTGCCCGCATTGCCTATTTAGCCCAGAATCCCAGGTTAGATGAACGCTCTACGGTACTGGATGCAGTCTTTCGCGGTGATTCGCCACGCCTCCAGTTGTTGCGCGACTACGAGCGGACGAGCGAAGCGCTGGCACATGCTCCCGACGACCAATCCCTACTGGCACGGCTGGCTCTCTTGACGCCTCAGATGGATGCGCTGAATGCCTGGGAATCCGAGACCGCAGCCCATACCATTCTCACCCGGCTCGGGCTGGCTGCGTTTATGGCTCATCCCATCAACCAGCTTTCTGGTGGTCAACGCCGCCGCGTTGCAATAGCTCAGACGCTGATTCATCAACCGGACTTGCTGATCCTTGATGAACCAACCAACCATATTGACATCGACACGATTGCCTGGCTGGAAGACTACATTGCCCGTAGCAGCCTGGCGTTGCTGGTTGTCACCCATGATCGTTATTTTCTTGACCGGGTGACCACACGGATGCTCGAACTGGATCGCGGGCGGGTCTACAGCTATAGCGGCAACTATGCACAATTTTTAGAGCAAAAAACGGCACGGGCAGCACAGGAAATTGCCGCCGAGGAAGCCCGGCAGAATCTGCTCCGCAAAGAACTGGCCTGGCTACGGCGCGGTGTGCGGGGACGAGGCACCCGACAGAAAGCCCATGTGCAGCGTGTCTATGATCTCGCAGAGCAGACTTCTGACGCACCACCGGCCACCCTCGCGGTCGATGTTGCGACGCGACGGATCGGCAAGCGCGTGTTAGAACTGGAACACGTCAGCAAGCGCTATGATGATCGCCAACTGATCAACGACTTCAGTTTTACGGTGCGCCCCGACGATCGCCTGGGGATTGTCGGGCCGAACGGCAGCGGTAAATCAACCCTGCTCAACTTGATCGCCGGGCGCATCCAACCTGATGCCGGCCGGATCAAACAGGGTGAAACGGTGCATCTGGCCTACTATGATCAGGAAAGCATCGACTTAGACGAATCACAGCGTGTGATTGATTACATCCGCGAGACAGCCGAACTGGTGCGTACAGGCGAGGGAAGTCTGGTGTCCGCAGCACAGATGCTGGAGCGGTTTCTATTTCCGCGTGACGCCCAGTGGGCGTTGATCGGCACGCTTTCCGGAGGTGAACGACGGCGGTTGTACCTGCTGCACACCTTGATGCTGGCACCGAATGTGCTGCTGCTGGACGAACCAACGAATGACCTGGACATTCAAACCCTGACGGTGCTGGAGGACTATCTGGAGAGCTTCAACGGAGCAGTGATCATTGTGTCGCACGATCGCTACCTGCTGGATCGCACGGTGCAACACATTCTTAGCTTCGAGGGCAACGGCCTGATTCGTGAATATCCAGGCGGGTATAGCCTCTTTGAGCAATATCGTATGCAGCACAACCCACCTGCACCAGTATCACGACCGGCACCAACTGCTAAAGAACGCAAACCAGTATCAACTGGCTCACGTCGTTTGAGCTACAAGGAACGCCAGGAGTTGACACAACTGGAAGCGCAGATAGAGAACCTGGAAGGGCAGAAAGCCGCACTCGAAACTCGACTCAACCAGGCTGGCGACAACTACCAGAGCTACCAGCACCTTGCAGCAGAACTGGCGCAGATCGATGCTGATCTCGAACATGCGATTGAGCGCTGGAGTGAACTGGCAGAACTGGCAGAAAGTTCATAGGCAGTGCTTGCCTATCCCAATTGTCCATCACACGCGGTATGCAGTCGTTACGAACTGGTTTCTGGTAAAATTCTATAAGGAGGTCTGTCAATGGAAACCGAGGTATTTATCCCACTCTTCTTTTTTGCCCATATTGTTCTGCCATTTCTCATCGCATTTGGCTTATATCTCTGGAAAGGGCCGCGATCACCAAAGAAGTAGCAGCAAGCGCAGACACATGCCACATATGCAGAAGGGCACGCTCCAAGGTCTGAACCTATTCCTCTATTCCCATTCCCACCAGCATCGTGATATAATGCGATAGATGACGATGTTTGTTCTGTCAGAGAGAGGTGTGCATGCAAAACCTGTGGCACGATCTAGACCCAGGCCCGTCCATCCCGGAAGTTATCAATGTCATTGTTGAGATTCCTAAAGGATCACGCAACAAATACGAGTTTCACAAAAAATCCGGCGCTTTTAAGCTGGATCGTGTACTCTACTCCGCCGTTCAGTACCCTGGCGATTATGGATTTGTCCCGCAAACGTTTTATACTGATGGCGACCCACTGGATGTACTGGTTGTCACCAACCTGCCTACATTTACCGGTTGCATCGTCGAAGCACGACCAATTGGCCTGTTTCGCATGCTCGACAAAGGCGATGCCGATGATAAAGTATTGGCAGTGTTGCATTACGATCCCTTTTTTAGTGATTTCAAAGAATATACCGATCTGCCACAGCACTATCTGCGCGAAGTTGAACACTTTTTTACCATGTACAAAGATCTGGAGGGGACACGCGTCGAGCCAGTTGGCTGGGAAAATGCTGACCACGCTCGCGAGCGCATTCTGTTTTCTGTGGATTATTATTGGGATATGCGCGCTGGTCGTCTGAACAAAAAAGCCTGATTGGTATCTCAATGAGACTGGTCTGCATTCGCGCAGCCAGAGCAGCGTGCCCCACTGCGGTTAAGGCTCAATCGTTTATCGCCTATATGCCTGGATACACGTACAACTATGCCTTCACGAGCGAAGCGATCAATACCTATACAACGCACGGCCTACTCCGCTGGTGGGGTCATCTATCGTATTGATGTTAACCAGATCGAAGTTGCACTGATTGCGACCAAAGAAGGCGGGCGCTGGGGGTTGCCCAAAGGTCATGTGCGACGCGGTGAGACGGCTGAAGCCGCCGCTGCACGTGAAGTAGCCGAGGAAACCGGCTTGACCGGTCAGGTGATTCAGCATCTTGCGACGATCGAATACTGGTTTCGCGCTGGCCCCTCACGCATTCATAAATATGTTGATCTTTTTCTGCTGCGCTATATGACGGGTGAGGTTGAACCACAGGTGAGTGAGGTAGACGACGCACGTTGGTTTCGGTTGGAAGAAGCAATACAACTCGCCTCATTTGAACGTGAACGTGATGTCCTATCACAGGTACTGACACTCTGGGAGCAGCAGGCGCTACTGTAATCAGCTTGCTCGTAACTTGGCCAGGCCGAGTCACGAGCAAGGGTCAGAATCACAACCAGCAAGACACAGCTTATGTCCATTGATGTACAGATTGACGATACCCTTGTGGAAAGCGTAGATGTCTCGCTCATTGAACGCACAGCGACCGCTGTGCTGACCCATGTTGGCGTCTTCGAGGCAGTGAGCATCAGTCTACTGATTACCAACGATGCTACGCTACAAGCACTCAACCACGACTATCGTGGCATTGATGCACCTACTGATGTGCTATCCTTTGCCGATGATCCTAACACTTCTTTCGTCGTGGCACCGAACACGCCCCGCTATCTGGGTGACATTGCTATCTCTTATGAACGCGCGCAAGAACAGGCCGCTGCGTATGGTCACCCGCTTGAACGCGAACTGGCCTATCTGGTGGCGCATGGCATATTGCACCTGCTTGGCTATGATCACGAACGTGGCCCGGATGATGCAACCGCGATGCGTGCCTGTGAAGAAGCAATAATGGAGACATTAGGACTTGCTCGTCAAGCGTAACACTTCCTCTTTCAAATGACTCCATTCTGGTATTATAGTATCAAGGCAAACAGTACAGTAACCGTTCAGGTGGGTTGGTTCGGAGGGGCAGTGCCCCTCCAGGAGGTTCTAAGGGTTTCGCGAGGGCCGCAGGCCGCCGCACCCCCCCCTGGCGAACGTT
>CALANA010000228.1 GCA_937925925.1 uncultured Chloroflexales bacterium
GCCCCCCATACCCCCCGCCGCGACGCAGGATCGTAGGAAGACGCATGGCAAGACCTTGCGGAAGGGGCACGTTGAAACAGTGTCAGGCTCCACACGATTAGTGCTTGACCACCGTGATGGTCAGAGATACGTAGGAACGACGAACGTCGTTTTACTTTGCGCTGCTCCGTATCTTCCGTGTGGCTGACCACCAGGTATGGTTCCAGTATGGTTTCATATCGGCTGAAGTATAGCATGTATTGTGCTTGTGTCAAATATTGACAAAAATGTAAAAACTGGATCTCGTACACCATCACTCTGGCACGGTGGCGCGGGTTGCCGGAATGGAACAATTGCGTCATAATGTATATAGAAATCTGATATTTCACAGCATCACTATCACCAGACTCTATGCTATACTATTACTACCCTGCTCATAATGGGGCGAGAGGCATCGGTACCCGGTAGAGCGCACAGATGTACCGCTGTCCACCATAGAGGAAAGACAATTATGCGACTTGACCGATTTACAGATAAAGCGCAAGAGGCTTTTCAAGATGCGCAAGAAATAATGCAAGAGCAGCATCATACGCAGCTTGATGTTGAACATGTTTTTCTCGCCATGTTACGCCAGCGTGACGGGCTTACAACGCGTGTGCTGGCGCGTCTCAATATAGATCCCGATCTGGTGGGCCAGAAGGTTGAACGCGAGCTGGAGAAGTCCCCCAAGGTATACGGGCAATATGGCTATGGCAACCAGGTCTATGTCACGCCCCGCACACAACGACTGGTGAAGCGGGCGGAAGAAGAAGCCAATCGGCTGAATGATCAATATGTCGGGATTGATCACCTCTTTATTGCCATTAGTAGCGAACGGGAAGGCGCTTCGGCACGCATCCTCCAGAGCTTTGGTCTTGATCAGGAGCGCATTCACCGCGTCGTGATGGAAATCCGCGGCACACAGCGCTCTGATGACCCCGGGGCCGAGAGCCGTTATGAAATTTTATCCAAATATAGTACCGATCTGACCGAACTGGCTGCGCTAGATAAACTCGATCCCGTCATCGGGCGTGAGGCTGAGATCACCCGCGTTATTCGCATTCTTTCGCGGCGCACCAAGAATAACCCGGTGCTGATTGGTGAGACCGGTGTGGGTAAAACGGCGATTGTCGAAGGGCTGGCGCAACGGATTATGACCGAAGATGTGCCGTCTATGCTGCGCAATCGTAAGGTGCTGGCGCTTGACCTGGCGGGCATGGTGGCTGGCAGTAAGTTTCGCGGCGAGTTTGAAGAGCGCCTCAAAGCAGTGATGGACGAGGTGCGGGCGGCGAAGGGCCAGGTTATTCTGTTTATTGATGAACTACATACGGTGGTGGGTGCTGGCGCAGCCGCTGGCAGTATTGATGCCAGCAATATGCTCAAGCCCGCCCTCAGTCGGGGCGAAATTCAGGTGGTGGGTGCAACAACGATTGACGAGTATCGCAAACATATTGAGAAAGATGCCGCGCTGGAACGCCGCTTCAGTCCGGTCTTTGTCGAAGAACCAGATGTCGAAACCGCCGTTGAGATGTTGCGTGGCCTGCGCAAGCGCTACGAGGAGCATCACGAATTGACGATTAGCGATGAGGCACTGTCGGCGGCAGCCCGCCTGTCTAGCCGCTATATTAGCGACCGTTTTTTGCCCGATAAGGCGATCGATCTGATCGATGAAGCCAGTGCCAAGCTGCGCATCGACATCTATTCGATGCCCAGTTTGCTCAAAGAGAAAGAAGCGCTCCTCAAGAAACTCCAGGCTGATGAGGAAGAGGCCGGTGCGAAGCGCGATTACGAGCAGGCTGCCATTCTGCGCTCGCAATTCCTGGCACTCCAGAAGGAATTTGAGGCCGAGCGCAACGAGTGGCTGCGCAGCAGCAATCTCGATGAGATTGTCGATGAAGAGGATGTGGCCCAGATTGTCTCAAGCTGGACGGGTGTGCCGGTCAGCCGTATGCTCGAAACCGAGCGCGAGAAACTGGTTGAGATGGAGCAGCGTTTGCACGAGCGGGTGATCGGACAGCATGCGGCAATCGAAGTCCTGGCCGATGCTATTCGCCGCGCCCGCAGTGGTCTGAAAGATCCGCGGCGACCAATCGGTAGCTTCATCTTTGTTGGGCCAACCGGTGTGGGCAAGACTGAACTGGCAAAAGCGCTGGCCGAGTTTATGTTTGATAGCGATGAGGCTATGACCCGTGTCGATATGAGCGAGTTCCAGGAGCGGCACACGGTCAGTCGGTTGGTGGGGGCACCCCCAGGCTATGTTGGCTATGACGAGGGCGGGCAGTTGACCGAGAGCATTCGGCGGCGGCCCTATCAGGTGGTCTTGTTTGACGAGATTGAAAAGGCGCACCCGGATGTCTTTAATGCGCTGTTGCAGGTGCTTGAAGATGGTCGCCTGACGGATGGTCAGGGCCACACAGTGGACTTCCGCAACACAATTATTATTATGACCAGCAATGCCGGTACCGAGTATCTGCAAGGCGGCAGTATCGGCTTTGTCACCCGTGATCAAGCGCTGAAGCCGATTGATCTAAAAGAAGCGCGTCGCAAGGTTGATGATGCGCTCAAGCAGACATTCCGGCCAGAGTTTTTGAACCGGGTGGACGAGATTGTGCTGTTCCATCCGCTCACGATCGAGGATCTGATCCGCATTGTTGATCTGCAGATCGATGATCTGCTGGAACGGTTGCGCGACCAGCAGGTGACGTTGCAGTTTACGACCGCTGCCAAGGAATTCCTGGCTCACGAGGGCTACAATCCGATCTATGGTGCACGCCCACTGCGCCGCACCGTGCAGCGCCTGGTCGAGACACCCCTGTCGCGTGAGTTGCTGAAGGGTGCCCTCCATGCCGGCGATACCATCGAGATCGATGTTGAGAATGGCGTACTCGTGTTCCGCTGCTCACGTCTGCTGGAATTGGAGAGCAAGCATCCCGCCGAGCCGTTGGGGGCGTAAGGTATTCTGACATGGTGGCAATTTCTGCCGCAGTCAACTCCAGGCCCATCGCCTGGTTGAGAAACGCGGCGGCTTCGTCCGGCGTAAACCGCAGGTCGGCGGCGCGCAGCTCGGTGAGCTGGTCGCGGGCACGCAGGCGCGCCAGAGGTAACGGCGGATCTTCGCGGGTGGCGATGACCAGGTGCATCCGGGGAGGCATATGGTCGAGCAAAAAGGCGAGGGCCTGATCAACCGGCGGCGCGTCAATGGCGTGGTAGTCGTCGAGGACGAGGATGAATGCGTGGGGGATGGCCGCAACGTCGTTCAGCAGGGCGGTGAGCAGGGCCTCCTGGGACGGCGGCTGGGACGCTTGCAGCGCCGTCAACACGCCCGCGCCCACGCCAGGAGCGATCGTTTGCAGCGCGGCGATGAGATACGCCAGAAAGCGGACGGGGTCGCTGTCGCTTTCGTCCAGCGACAGCCAGGCGACCGGCTGCCGACAGATGGCGACCCATTGGCTGAGCAGCGTGGTTTTACCGCAACCGGCGGCAGCCGAAATAAGCGTCAGCTTGCGACCGGTGCCCTGATCAGGCGGTATGGTACTCCTTGCCACTCCCCGTTCAACTCGACGCCTGGTGGTGAGCAGCAGCGTGGGGGCCAGTCATCCCATACGTCCATATCATACATGACGTCCTCCTATGTAGCAATCGGCCTCTACGGGCCGAGTGCAATCAGGGTTGCTGTCAGCACCATGATCAGACTCACTGGCCCCCAGAACAGCCGCTCCACTCTGCCTGGCGTGGTCAGGATAGCAAGTGGGTGGAAAAGTGAACGCCCGCCCGCCTGAAGGCGGGACGCAACCAGCGGCTTGTCGTCCAACCGCACCGTACGAACGCTCGCCGGCCTGAAGGCAGGCCTCCGCTGCCCGCCGGCCTGAAGGCGGGCCTCCGCTGCCCGCCGGCCTGAAGGCGGGCCTCCGCCATTCCACCGGGAGTCCCGGCCGTAGCCGGGCTTGTTAGACGCCCCTGCCTGCCCGCAAGCGAACGACGCCTACCCGCCAGAAGGCGGGACTCCGCCTGCCGCCCTCGGGGCAATGCGGAGCGATGCAGGGCATTGCGGGGCGTTGCGGGCAATGCGCCCATCGCCATCCAATGTCCGCCAACGATCGTAGGGGCACCGCTTGTGGGTGCCCGCAGCGACGATCATGGATGCGCAATGCGGAGCGATGCGCGGCGATGCGGAGCGATGCGCGGCGATGCGTGGCGATGCGCGGCGATGCGCGGCAATGCAGGGCGATGCGGGGCGATGCGGGGCGATGCAGGCATTGGGACAATGCGAACATTGCGAAGCAATGCCTCCATTGCAAAGCCATGATCGTCAGGGCACCGCTTGTGGGTGCCCGCATTGCCATCCATTGCCCCGCAACAAGCGCTATGATAGCCATGATGGTCGTTGCGGGACAATGCGAAGCAATGCAGGCAATGCGGGTCAATGCAGGCCAATGCGGGCGAGGCGAGGCGATGCGGGCGAGGCGGAGCATTGCGGGCATTGCGAGCAATGCCTCCATTGCAAAGCCATGATCGTAGGGGCACCGCTTGTGGGTGCCCGCAGCGACGAATGGATGCGCATTGCAGGACATTGGGGGGCAATGCGCGGCATTGTAGGGCGATACAGGCAATGTGGCGCAATGCGGGCAATGCGCGGCAATGCGCGGCAATGCGGGGCGATGCGGGGCATTGCGCGGCATGGCAGGCACCCACAAGCGGTGCCCCGACGATCGTTGCATGCGTTGTCCGGCATGGATGCATACATTGCAAGGCATTGCGGGGCGATGTAGGCGATGGGTGCCTCTTCGCCTCTTCGCCTCGCACACCTGAACCTGTACGCACCGTGATCCGTTCACGCCGTGGGTTGAATAGAATCATTGGCAATTAGTAAAAAGCGGGGAATGTCGGCGTCGAAGGACGTGCCATCATTAACCACAAAATGATACGTTCCCTCCATATAGCCCTGGGGGGATTTCAAAACACAGAAACTTTGATATTCGTGAACACCACCTGGAACCAGCGTCGGCTGTTCGCCAACCACGCCATCACCCACCACCTCATAGGCTTCGCCAATCGAGTCGTGAATATACCAGTGACGTGACAGGAGTTGCACAGTCTGCCGGCTAACATTCTCGATCCGCACCAGGTAGGCAAAGATATACCGTAGTTGGATCGGGCGTGACTCATCGGGCAGATACATCGGGTGGACAATGATACGAATGCCACGGGTTTCTTTATAATAAAATGGTTTTTTGTCGGTAGACATGCAAATGCACTCCCTGCAGTACAACTTTGACTTGAACATTCCGCATGTTCTCGCCATTAGAAAGCATAAAACTGACCAAAGTATGCGGAATGTCTAAGGCCAATTGGTATGAGGGTGAGTAGAATGGTGAACATGAACTCCGGCATTGGCGAATTATACCACAGGCGCTAGCGGTTCTATCCGCGTGATCATAGTTGGAAAAGACGTGGTACCATGAGTACTCAGCCCGCTATCGTCACTGTGGTAGTCCAGAATCTGGGCTAAGGTTATGGTTCACTTCAATGTCTAGCAGATAGAGCAATCCTCTGTGGGCACGAAGTGCTGGAGTTTCGGCCTCAGCCGTTTTCGGATTACCACCCGGCTAAAGCTAGTACTACAACGAGACTTCGTCGTGACGGGGGTGCGGGGCCTGCGGTTCCCGTACATGTTCTCTTTCTGGTGCAGCGTGGCTTCGCCGCGCTGCACCAGATAAGGGGATTTCGGAGGAGTTTCACTCCTCGAAGGCTTCTTCCAGGGGAAGTCTCGTTATAGTACTCTAGGATTGAGTCTATACCTGATATGATGGAGAATCGATCTCTATCTTCGGTCATAAATAGTAGGAGTTACGCAATCGCTCGCACACAACGTCTCTTTTGCCTGCGGCTGCTCGCCCCTACATCTGTTGCAGGCGAAAAAGCGAGTTGACCGTATCACCGCGTAAGTCCTATGAATAAGAGGAACGAGCGTTATGGAAAAGAGGCATGAACACGAACAGGCGTTTGATCTGCGGCGGTTGATCCTGCGCTGGCTGATCAGTACGCTGGCGATCTTCGCCGCAGTATGGATTGTCCCTGGCATTGAATTTATTGGACACGGATGGCAACTGGGCATTGTTGCGATAGTATTCGGCTTGCTCAATGCCTTAATACGCCCTCTCTTGATCATTCTGACCTGTCCCCTGATGTTGCTAACCCTGGGACTGTTCGGCCTGGTGATCAACGCCATGTTGCTGGCGCTGGCATCGGAGGTAGCGCGTGGGATGGGGATCGAGTTTTATGTTTATGACTTCTGGGCCGCTTTGTGGGGCGGAGTCATTATTTCCCTGGTCAGTTTGCTGTTGAGTACCCTGGCTGGCGAGAACCGCATCCAGGTACAGGTGCAGCAGGGCGATCATTTTAAGGAGTAGCCACTCCTATCTCATTACGCATTTCAGCAATCATTATACATAGAGGTGGCCGGCCTTTAGGCGTATCAGGCGCTGCTTATTCGCTATACAGGAACATCGCTCGGTTCTTCCAGATCCATTCCACGTTCATCCCTCAGCACCACACCAATCCGCGAGTTGTGTAGCAGCCACAACAACGTACCAATAGCAAAGCCGAACCGATCAATCAGTTGTTGACGGAGTCGACTAACCTGATACCGTTTACGAGCCGCCTCTGATTCTGTCTGTGCTACTTCCGTATCGGCACGAATGGTAAAGGTGGCATCATCCAACCCGAAGGTGGCCGTCACATCAACCAGATGTGGAATGGCCTTGAACGTCGAGTCCAGTTCAAATTCACCCAGGACAGAAATATGAAACTGATGGGCCAGGGCGACCATTTGTCGTACCTGGGAGCGCCGCGCTGCAGACTCAAACACCTCGTTCGTATTGAAACAGAATCGTAATTTTTCACAGCCCGATCGAGCCATATGCGCGAGCAGGGACTCATCAAGTTGCAGTGCATCGACCGACCCTTCCCAGGAAACACGCAAATCTGCATCGGTAAGGCGCGTCAAAAACTCATGCAGCCATGCGCGATCAATCGTAAGCGACACGGCTGGAAAGAGATAATGCCGTATACCATACTCACGCGATACACTGCGTAGCTCCGTCACAATCTGCGTAGGAGAGCGCAAGGTAAGCTCGATTGGATCGGTATCGCTTTGCAGGCCCAGCAGAACCGTTGTCTGTAGTTCATGACCAACGGCGCGTAGACCATAATCTTCCAGTGCTAGCAAATGACGGGCCGGGAGGGGTAATCGATCCAGATCGGCTTTCAAGGGCAAATCAGGACTAGGATGACTGTGGGTAAAAAAATTGTCATATTTCGACTGCTGCTCAAACCAGGCTAGAATAGTGGCACATGCCTGTCCCTGAGCCAGTTTATCACGCTCCAACTGCATTGGTACAATATTACTATTCTGGCTGCGTAGAACCTGTACCGCAGCTTCTAAACGGGATATCTGCTCGCCAACGACGATCACCACCTGTGGGTGAAACCTGCGCAGTGGCTCCAGTGCCCTGGTAAGAGAACGTTCGGAGGTCAGCGCTAGATCATAGATACGGACAATATGGCGCTGATGTTCCAGCACCGCCGCAATATAGGCCAGAGTCAGCGGTGGTGTCACCGGAATTTCATCATTCGCTAATGCAATCAGTGCTACATTCACGGATGTTTACCCTTTAGGGCGTTCCTCCCAGGGCTAAAGCTCCTGGGAGGAACGCCCCCGCTTCAGCGGCTTGAGCTACTTGACGCTTTCGCACGCCCATGTTATAAGTCATACTCTATGAAACTCATCGCGCAAATCCGACTGAACCCTACCCCTGAGCAGCACGCGGCGCTGCGAGAAACGCTGGCGGAAGCGAACGCCGCGTGTGACGTCATTAGTGTTATTGCGTGGCAAGCGCATGAGTTTCGCCGTATTCCTCTTCAGAAGCTTGCTTACTATCAGGTCAAAGATTCGTTTCGCCTCGGATCGCAAATGCTTATTCGTTGCATTGCGAAAGTGTCGGACGCATATAAGCTGGATCAGAACGTGCAGCGCATATTCCGCCCGCAGGGGGCTATCGCCTTTGATGACCGCAACCTGTCCTGGTACACCGACAAAGGCGTGGTGTCGATCTGGACGGTTGCAGGGTGGCAGTACATCCCCTACAGCCTGGGCGAGCATCAGCGCACGTTGCTGGCGTACCGCGGAGGCGAAAGCGATCTGGTCTACCACAAAGGGATGTTCTATCTGCTGGCGGTGTGCGACGTGCCGGATCCGGATGCGCAGCAAATAGAGGGAGTGATCGGGGTAGACCTGGGTAGCGTCAATCTCGCGTCCGATAGCGACGGCGATATCCATTCGGGTGCGCAGGTCGATCGCAAACGGGAATGGTACGCCCATCGTCGAGCGGCACTCCAGTCGGTCGGTACACGGTCGGCCAAAAAGCGGCTGCGCCGTCTTTCGGGTCGGCAACGACGGTTTCAGAAGGACACGAACCACGGCATCAGCAAGTGGCTCGTTGCAAAGGCTGAACGCACGAAGCGGGCGATCGCGTTGGAAGAGTTGACGCATATTCGCCAGCGGACGAGGGCTAGAGGGCCAGAGCAGCGGGCACGACCCAGCAATTGGGCCTTTGCTCAGTTGCGGCAGTTCATCAGCTACAAGGCGCAGCGAGCAGGCGTCCCGGTTGTGGCGGTAGATCCGCGCAACACCAGCCGCACGTGTTCGGTCTGCGGCCACTGCGAAAAGGCAAACCGCCGTTCGCAGGCGGTGTTCTGTTGTGTCGTGTGTAAGCATCAGGCTCCTGCCGATGTCAACGCCGCTATCAATATCCGCAATCAGGCCGACGGTCAGACGGCCTATGGTGCCCAGCCTTCGGGCTGAGGCGCAAGCCCAGGAGCTTGATCCCTGGGTTTCTGACAAGCAACCCTCATTCAGCGTTAACGTACTCATATCTATTGTTCTCTATCTGATTGACGTGCAGGTGAACAGTATATGGACAAGATGGTAAACAATGCGGAAAACTCAGCCATTGAGTCTCACGCATTCATGCAACAATGTGCATCCATTATACCGCACGATCGCAAAGTGGGGAGAGTTGCCAGAACTCTAAACCGTATGAACTATTTCTAGCAAATGTTCTTGAGCAACAAAGGGGAGCGTGAACACAAAGCGACTACCCTTACCAACCTCACTTTCGACCCAGATGCGGCCATAATGCCCTTCGATAATCTGCTTGCAGATAGACAAACCGAGACCCATGTTTGTACCATGATATGTGGTAGTCTTATCGGCACGATAGAAGCGATCAAATATTTTTGTCTGATCTTCAGGTGAAATACCGATACCGTTATCACTCACAGAAACCTGGATTTCGGTATCAGACACATCGGCAGCAATAACAATTGAGCCACCAGCAGGCGTGGCCTTGATCGCATTCTCGACGAGATTAGTCAGCACCTGGCTTATACGCTCGCTATCCACGCGGCTTTCCGGGAGATCGGGCGGCACGTGCCATTCCAGCGTTAACCCTGCTTGCTCAACCTGAAGTTGGATCCGGGAACTGGTATCGACAATCAGCGCCGATACATCACACCAGGCAGGTTGCAGCCGCAACCGCCCCGCATCGAGCCGATTAAAGTCCAGCAATTCCTTAATGCGGCCCTTGAGTTTCTCGGCCTGTTCATCGGCCAACTCCAGAAACTCTTGCTGCAGATCGAGCAACGGCCCGGCACGCCCCTGCAATACGACTTTGAGGAAGCCGTTGAGCGTATTCAGGGGATTACGCAATTCGTGCGAAACCATCGAGATAAACTCGGTACGTGCACGTTCTTCGGCTTTATGATCACTAATATCGTGTAGAATAATCGCCACCAGAGCGCGACTGTCCTGGTCAATCCGCACCAGAGACGCAAATGCTTGATACACCAGATCGTCATGTTCACCAGACACACCCGTTCGCAATTCGCGGCGGAGCATGCCTGCTTCCCCAGCCTGTACATCATGGGCCAGGCGCACTAGCTGCTCTTGCAAACTCGACTCCGCTGCACCATGGGCCGCGAGCGCCTGCAACGCTACCGGATTAATTAACACCATCTCATCATGATCATTGAAGACCACCAGACCATCACCAATGTCACGGAGGATAGCTTCTAGCATCGCTTCCTGGCGCGCCAGTTGGGAATGCATCTCCGCATTCGTTATCGCAATACTGGCCTGAATTCCAAATGAATTCAAGTGCCGGACTTCAACAGAGGTAAAAGCCTGGCGTTGCGTACTCAGAACCGTCAAGGCACCGCGAACAGCGCCATCTGCATCGATCAGCGGGACGGACAATATGGCTGCTACACCACTGTGGTATAGCTCGCGCCATGCACGTTCACGCAGCGTATCATTGATAATGAGTACCGTCTGCTCACGCATAACCTGCTGTATCAACGGCTCCGGCCATCCGTTGGGCAAAGCCATCTCCGGAGCCAGGGCATGGTGAACAACGCCAGAGTCGGTGATCAACGAGAGGGCTGCTGCCGATACGCTGGTAGTCCCGAACATGCGCATCGTATTGTCCAGAATCTGGCGAAACACGCTTTCGAGCGTTAATGAGCCAGTCACGGCATGCAAACTCTCTTCCAGCGCCTGTTGTGCCCGGATACGAACGCGCAGATCATTGGTGATGCTTTCCATTTCCTGGATACGGTCGGTATAGGCGATCTGATTACGCTCCATTTGTTTAAGCAGACGCGTATTTTCGTGCAAGCGATACTGTGCGAGCAAAATGATGACACTCACAAAGCCAAGGCTACTGATCACCAACCCCCAGAAAGCCACCTGAGCCGACAATGGTAGTGTGTTACCAGACTGCTGAAACTGAAGGAATGCCAGTGATGCCAGATAGACAGGGCCGATCAACGTTGGTATCAGGAGCATCCACATAAAATAGCGCCGATAGAGCAGTGTCTTGATTGTCAACATGACACAGGTTGGAAAAATCACCAGATTCAGTGGCCCCAGGGTGATCAACAACATAAACACTAGCGCGGCGTCACTCAGCAGCGAGATACCATGAAAGATCTTATGCCAACGGTGCCAGTGACGTAACCGGGGATAACGCAACAGCACCAGCAGTATCAGATTAACCAGTGCATACCCAAACAACTGCATCGATGCCCCGATTGGAAGCTGCTGGTTGGCAAACACCCAGACAAGCGCAAACATAGGCAAGGGTAAGAACAGGCGCATCCGATCACGCCCATAACTTTTTAACCAGGGCCGCGCATGCATACGCAACAGTTCACTGGTAGCCATAACAAGCCTTTCCTGACAGAGCGAGGTTGGCAATCATAGCCTGCAACCATGTACACCAATAGTATCGTATCAGATAAACGTTCTGCATAACCTCTTTCACATCATCTAGACAATTAATCCTATGCCTCAAATTTGTACCCAAGGTTCCGTACCGTAATGACGTGCTGTGGATGTTCCGGGTCACTCTCAATTTTCGTACGCAGGCGACGAATGTAGACCGCTACCAGATTGCTCTCGCCTTCATAATCATAGCCCCAGACTTTGCTGAGAATCTGGCTCGTATTCAGAACCCGCCCGGAATTTTTCATCAGATAGTAGAGCAACCGAAACTCCAACGGCGTCAGTTCCACCGACCGATCTTCAAATACAACCTTGTGTTCAACCGGATCGAGCGTTAACCCGCCCTGGCTCAGACGAGCGGAGGGGTTCAGCATATCGCTATTGCGGCGGCGGAGAACCGCTTCCACTCGTGCCAGTAATTCAGAGGGTTCAAATGGTTTGACCAGGTAGTCATCACCGCCAATTTGCAACCCCATCACCCGATCTTGCAACTGCGAACGTCCTGATAGAAAAATGATCGGTACATCTGATGTGCGGCGAATCTGGCGGCAGATATCGAAACCACTTGACTTGGGCATCATAACATCAAGCAGAATAAGATCAGGGTTGTGTTGCTCAACTGATTGCAGAATGCTCCCCGCATCATACGCTTTATAGACACGGTATCCGGCTTCTTCCAGAACAAACGATGTTAACTTGACACTAGGTATATCATCATCAGCCACCAGAATATGCATTGCGGGACTCCTTATGGTTATAGTACGCGTCCTGGTCAAGAATTACGGCAGAGATTATACACCCCGCCTATTATATATAACCACCAGATTCGACAAAAAGTTACGCTATATGTACCATTTTCGCTCAAAAACACCTGCCTTTTTCTGAGTTGCACGTACCTGCAAAAATGTTAATTTTCGGTAAAAACACTCTTTGTTCAGAGGATATATATTCTAGTTCGTACTATTATTATGCGTATTCTTGCTCTACACGAACATAATAGAGCAGTTCTATTATAATAGCTCAATCCTGTTCAGCCAAATCAAAATTGGTACCCACATCGAGCATGGGTACCAATTTTGACAGATTCTATGAAGGTAGCGCTAGGTTTGACCGCCTTCAGGCAGTGTGGGCCGTTTAATCGCCTGTAGATGTTTCTATCAGGTGTCCACACGTCTGAGCTATAAGGGACAAACAGTCGCACCAGTCTTCCCGTAACTCGTGGTTGACCACCCTGATGTTGAGCGATACAGAGGAACGACGTTCGTCGTTCCTCAATGCTCTGCATATGCAGTGTGGCTGACACTAGTACACGATGACGGAAATCGCTCCAGGGTTTGGTCATGCTGAGCGCAGCGAAGCATCTTGCGGAGCGCAGCATCGTGCGCAGCGCGTTGTCATGCTGAGCGCAGCGAAGCATCTTGCGGAGCGCAGCATCGTGCGCAGCGCGTTGTCATGCTGAGCGGAGCGAAGCATCTTGCGGAGCGCAGCATCGTACGCAGCGCGTTGTCATGCTGAGCGCAGCATCGTGCGCAGC
>CALANA010000229.1 GCA_937925925.1 uncultured Chloroflexales bacterium
TGCCTTTGTGCCTGCCGCAGGCGCAAAGGCTATCTGACCATACCACTGCGTAAGTCATGAAGCCTACAGAACACAGCACAGTATGAAGCGGAGGGTAGTTTGGAAGCACTCCTGGTATTGGAGGATGGACGTAGCTTCAGGGGGCAGTCGTTTGGTGCTACCGGCGAACGAGTCGGCGAGGTTGTCTTTAACACGGGTATGACGGGTTATCAGGAAATCCTGTCTGACCCATCCTACTGCGGGCAACTGGTGATCATGACCGCGCCGCATATTGGAAATACCGGCGTAAACGACTTTGACCCGGAATCGTGGCGACCACAGGTGGCGGGCTTTATTGTCCGGTTTCACAGCGAACACTACAGCTCGTGGCGCGCACGGGGCAGCCTGAGCCAGTTGCTCCGCGACCATCAGATCGTGGCCATTAGCGAAATAGATACCCGCGCCCTGACGCGCCATATTCGTTCGGCAGGGGCAATGCGCGGGATTATCTCAACCGAGGACGATCATGTAGAACGTCTGGCTGCCAGAGCAAGGGCAGCACCGCCAATGATCGGCCAGGATCTGACCCGGCTGGTTACGTGTGAGGAACCATATCACTGGACAGAAGGCAGTAGTGCGTTCAAGGTAACGTGTGCTGCGCGACAGACGACTGGCATGCCACAGACGCCAGGTACCCCTATCCTGCATGTCGTGGCCTATGACTTCGGACTGAAACGCACCATCTTGCGCCGCCTGGTCGATCATGGCTGCCGGGTGACGGTCGTTCCCGCCACCACCACCGCCGCCGATGTACTGCAACGGCAACCGGATGGGGTTTTCTACTCAAATGGCCCCGGCGATCCCGCTGCGGCAGAGTATGCACTGGAACCGCTGCGGGCACTGATCGGACGTGTGCCAGTATTCGGCATCTGTCTGGGGCATCAGTTGATGGGACTGGCGCTGGGGGGACGTACCTTCAAGCTGCCATTTGGGCATCACGGCACCAACCACCCCGTGCGGCATCTGCACAGTGGCCGGGTCGAAATTACCTCGCAAAATCACGGCTTTGCGGTTGATGCCGATACTTTACCAGCCGAAGTCGAAGTAACCCATATCAATCTGAATGACCAGACTGTCGAAGGTCTGCGGCATCGCTCGCTGCCGGCATTTAGTGTGCAGTATCATCCAGAAGCTGGCCCTGGCCCACACGATGCCACCTATCTGTTTGCCGATTTTGTAGACATGATGCGCGAACATACCAGAGTCTGAATACGATGGATGACCAACAATGCGATGATGCTTCCCGGCCTGACCCGCGCAACAAACTCAATGATCTAACGGGCCGCGAGTGGGTGTATGCGCTGCGTTCGGTGATTACCACGCGCTATCCTACCAGCGGGCCGGAGGCCTATGCCCACACCCTGCGGCGACGACATCCTTCACCCAAACCACCGCAGTTGATGGCCGAGTTGATTCGCTTTTTCACGCGACGCGGTGGGCACGTCCTGGATCCATTTGCCGGAGTAGGGGGCACATTGCTGGCCTGCTCGTTGGAAGGACGCACGGGGGTGGGCATTGAACTGGCCCAGGAGTATGCCGATTGCTATTATCACGTGTGTCAGACGCTCCAACTCGCACCGCAGCCACTGATTGTGGGCGATGCGCGCCATTTGCATGCGTATGCTGAGGTCGTGGCCCGGCCATTTGATCTGATACTCACCGATCCACCCTATGCGGCCATGCAAGCGCGTACTAAGACTGGCGAACACAAGAAACGCGGACGGAGTGCGGCAACACCTTTTACCGACTCGACGGCCGATCTGGGTAATCTGGATTATCAAACCTTCCTCAGCGAGCTACGGAACATCGTGGAGCAAGCGCTGGTATGGCTGAAGCCCGGCGGGCATCTGGTACTGTTTACCAAAGATTTGCAGCCCGCGCACGATCATCATAACATGCTCCATGCCGACATTGTGCAAACGCTGTGGTCGGTGCCCAGATTGGCATTTCGGGGCTATCGCATCTGGCACGATCAGAGCCAGAATCTGTATCCATTTGGCTATCCCTTTGCATTTGTGGCGAATCAAGTGCATCAGTTTATTTTGATCTTTCGTTACGCATAATATCGTTTCGACGTGAACATGTCGCATGGTCTTGCCATCCGTTCTCCAACGAGACTGCGTCGTGGTGGTCTGGGGGGAGCCTGCCCCTCCGTCCATGTGGGGATGTCGGCGTAAGCGGAATGTTGAAGTCGGTATAAAGAAGACTGGAAAAAATGATGAAGATCTATACGAAAACCGGGGATACCGGCCAGACCGGGTTATTTGGCGGAGGGCGGGTGAGCAAGGACTCGCTACGGGTGCATGCGTATGGCTCTGTTGATGAACTGAATGCCGTCCTGGGCGTTGCACGTGCTATTGGTATGGATGCAACATTGGATACGCTGCTGGCGCGAATTCAGGATGAGTTGTTCGTACTGGGGGCCGATCTGGCGACGCCCGGTGAAGCGAAGTATATTCCACGGGTTGATAGCGATTATGTGACTCGCCTGGAGCAGGAGATTGATCAGTTTGAAGCCGAACTGGAACCGTTGAAGCAGTTCATTCTGCCTGGTGGCACACCAGCGGCCGCCCAGTTGCATCTGGCACGTACCGTTTGTCGCCGCGCCGAGCGGCAGGTTGTCTCGCTCCAGGCCACAGAAGAAGCGCTGAACAGCATCACACTGCTCTACCTCAATCGGCTGTCGGACTGGTTGTTTGTGCTGGCACGGCTGGCGAATGCGCGAGCCGGAGTTGCGGATGTACCGTGGCACAATCCGGCCAGCTAACATGATCACAACTTACGCGGTGGGGACATCTGCCGACCGGCTTCGCCTATGGCACTGTGGAAGAAACGCTCTTTTCCCTCCCCAGGTTTTCGCCTTCGGCGAGCATTTGGGCAGAAAAACAACAACAATACCACGCTGCCGAACGTGAAACGACCAACTGATCAGTCCACTGCGTGACTCGTGATGCTGTATGCACAGGCATGGCATGTGTACACGTTTCAAAAAGTGACCATAACGTATGTCAAAACGGGTCTTGATTTTATCGGCCAGCGTTGGCTCCGGCCACCAGGCCGCCGCCAGCGCCCTGGAGCAGGTCTTTCGCCAGGCCGACGGGGTGGAGGTAATCAACCAGGATGCCCTGGCCCTCACCAGTGATACCTATCGGGCCATTGCGGCCGACGCCTACACCACCCTGGTGCGCGAGAGTCCGTGGTTGTTGGGTTGGTGGTACGATGCCCATGACTTGCCATTCAAGAACGAGGGGCTGATTCGGCGTGCCTTTGATCTGCTGAATGCGCAGCAACTGGTGCGGTTTATTAAACAGTTTGACCCACATATCTCGGTCTGTACCCACTTTATGCCTGCCGGGATTATTGCCCAGTTGATGGCGCAACAGGAACTCAATACCTCTCTGGCAATCGTCACCACCGATTACGATTTTCATGGCATGTGGCTCAGTCCGACCTTCAACCGCTATTTTGTGGCGCTGGCAGAAACACGAGCGCACCTGATGGCACTGAGCATACCGGAACATCGCATTACCGTTTCGGGCATTCCCATTCACACAGCCTTCAGCCAGCCGGTAGATCGAGCGGCGGTGCTGGCGCACTACCAGCTTGACCCCGAACGTCCGGTACTGCTTATTTCGGCGGGTGCAGTGGGCGGTGGCCCGGCACGCGAGATCGTGATGCGCGTGATGCAACTCCAGCACGATGCCCAGGCGATAGTGATCTGTGGACGCAACGAGCAACTCCGCCGCGACATTGAGGCCATGGTCTTCCCACTGGTAACAAAGTTCCGCGTGTTGGGCTATTCAACCGACATGCCTAATCTGATGCGTATAGCCACACTGTTTATTGGCAAACCGGGCGGCCTGACCTCGTCTGAGTGTATGGCATCGGGCCTGCCGATGGTCATTGTTTCACCCATACCCGGTCAGGAGGAGCGCAACAGCAACCACCTGCTCGAACAGGGCGTGGCCGTGCGCTGTAATGATGTGGTAACGCTGACCTTCAAGCTGGATCAGTTGCTTGCTGATCCAGATCGGTTACAGCGTATGCGCGCCAATACGCGCCACCTTGGTCGCCCTGATGCTGCCCAGACGATCGTCCAGACGCTGCTGAATGGACGCTTGACGCCGCTGCAGATCAGCCGCGCCCAGCAGCGCAGTATGATTGAGGCTGCGCGCGGGATGGTGCGGGTAGAACGCTCCCGACACGGTACAACCGACTTGATCGCCCTCTATCATGATCAGACGGGAGTGCTGATCGCAGTGATCTCACGCCAGCAGTTTCGACTGCTCCGCCGACGTATGGCACCCTCTGGCCCCGCTACATACACGCTGCCAGCCAGGATGATCACCACTTTACGCCAGGATGGACTGTCGCCAGATATCCTGCACAAACTGGAACAGGCATTGAAGAACCAGGAAGCACTTACTCTGCGTCGTATCCGACTGTAAATGCAATAACACGAATGACAAAGACGGTACATAAAAACAACGCCCATCGATCAAGAAGAATGGTATTATTCCAACATGCTGCAACCCGTAGCCAACAATAGACGAGAGGCAACGATGCAACTCAATCTGGCAATTGAAGATTTGCTTGTTGATCTTCCACTCCCAACGCTGTACCGCGTGCGGCAGCATTGGGACTCGCAGCCCGTAACCGATATTGACGGAACAGTGCGAGCGCAGCTCGATGCGGTGGGGCTACGCGCACATATCATACCGGGGATGCGGGTTGCAGTCACGGCTGGCAGTCGCGGCATCCGCAATATTGTACCGATTATGCGCGCCAGCGTTGCCTGGCTACGGGCAGCGGGGGCGCAACCCTTTCTGGTGCCGGCAATGGGCAGTCATGGCGGGGCAACCGCAGCAGGTCAGGTGCGCTTGCTGGCCGATCTGGGGCTGACCGAGGAAAGTGTAGGGTGTCCCATTCAGGCGACGATGGACGTGGTTGAACTGGGCACACTGGCCGATGGGACACCGGTCTTTATGGATCGCTACGCAGCCGAAGCAGATGGCGTGCTGGTGATTAATCGGATTAAACCGCATACGTCGTTCAAGGCAGAGATCGAGAGTGGTCTGGCCAAGATGTGCGCCGTGGGGCTGGGCAAGCAGCGTGGTGCTGAGATGGTGCATCGGCGTGGGGTGTATGGGTTGCGGGCATTGCTGGTACCGATGGCCCGGATGGTTGTGGAGCGTGGACGTGTGCTGGCCGGTCTGGCCATTCTAGAGGATGCCCGCGATCATACGGCTGCGCTGGTTGCCCTACCATCGGCAGACATCGGTGGGCCAGGCGAGGCGACGCTGCTGGAGCAGAGCAAGGCCCTGCTGCCCCGATTGCCCTTTGATCACCTGGATGTTCTGGTGGTAGACGAGATCGGCAAGAATATTAGCGGCACCGGTGTTGATACGAATGTGATTGGACGCTTGCGTATTCCCGGCGAACCAGAGCCAGACCGTCCGCGCATCAATGTGATTGTGGCGCTTGATCTGACCGATGCCAGCCATGGCAATGCCACCGGGATCGGCCTGGTGGACATTATTCCGGCCCGGCTGGCGCAGAAAATTGATTTTCATGCCACCTATATCAACAACCTCACATCGGGGTTGATAGGCTTACGGAAAGGTGCCCTCCCGATCACCCTGCCCACCGCACGCGCTGCGATCGCCGCCGCGTTACAGATGTGTGGGCAACCGGATATGGCAGCGATTGGGTTGGTACGCATTCCCAACACGCTGTTGCTCGAAGAATTGCATGTAAGCGCCGCGCTGCTGCCGGAGGTGGCAACGCATGCGCAGCTCGAGGTACTGGGTACAGCCGCATGGACGGGCGTGGTATAAACGTTAACGCTGGTTGCAGCACGGTTCGTAGCAATGCTATAATGGTACCACATATGACATATTCTATGCAGCCGCAGAGTACCGTTCTGTACATAGAGGATTGATAAGGTGACGAAGTGACGCTCGTCCGCATTCCGCTGGTCTCGGATGCGGCCATCGTGCTGGCCACACTGGTATCACGTCCGACACACCTGGTTATTGAAGCACGTATCGACCGTCAGGTGGTGCTGGCACATCTCGCTGATCGCGGATACCTGGATGCGTGGCTCGTTCCTGGCGCGCCATTGTTGCTCGCTGTACGTGCTTCTATCGGTCAAAAGCAGGCGTTTCATGTGGCAGGGGTGTATGTGGGTGATGAACTGATTGCCCTCGATACCCATGTGCCACGACGACTCATCGCTGCAGCATTGGACAAGGATGCCCTGCCCCAATTTGTACACTATACGAAAGTCCAGCCAAAAGTAATAGTACGCAAACATCGCTTTGATTTTCGGCTAGGAGTCGGATTGGCTACATGCTTGCTGAATGTATACCCGGTGCGTCAGGTTATCGACGGGATCGCACGGTTTCCAGATGCACCTGACCCGCAGGTTGTCCAGCAATTCGATGTGTTGACTGAACTGGTGCGTTATGGGCAACGCGCTGCAGCCATTTTTGTGGTTCTGCGCAACACGGCGCAGGCACTGGTACCTCATGAGCCAGTGGATCCCCTCTTTGCCCGTGCATTCCGCCGCGCTATTGCATCCGGGGTTGAGATCTATGCCTACTGCTGTCCCCTTTCGCCAGAAGGTATCCATCTGGGTTCGTCACTTCCGGTGTATGGCTCGCTTACATCGGTTCCCGTTCAATAAGTATGCCGCATACTCCTGATGATTCACCGGCACCGGAAAGATACGAGTCGCTTGCCGGTTTACCGGTTGCGCTGGTATGGGTGGTACTGCTCGTTGGAAGTTTTGTGTTGATCACCGCCGAGACAGCTATGCCACCGGCGGAGCGCTGGTCTGCGTTGACCACCTTTGTGCTGTTGACCCTGGCCTATGTGCTGCAAGGGTATACCCGTCTCTACGACGCACTCGGTTACATTGTGCAGCAGAATAGGCGAGCATTGATGGCGCTGGTGGCACTGGTTCCTACGCTGTATGTTTCTTATAGTTATACCGTTGACGCTTTTACCTGGAGCGGTCTGATAACCGCCGTCCTCTTTGTGGCAGTGCCAACCGTGGCCTTCCTGCAAAACCAGCGCGCACGCTATCCAACCCTGCTCGATGGTGTAGCCGTCCTCTATCTGTGGCTCTCGGTTACATTCCATCTGGTGCCGAATGTGCAACTGCCACAACGAGGCGGGCAGATTGGCTTTTTTTCCTACAGTGCTATGCCCTTGCTACTATTGTTGCTGGCAGCACGGGGCTGGTCGGGACTGGGGTTTACCTGGTTTCTACGATGGTCGGATCTGCGGGTGACATTGCTGATCACCAGCCTCCTGCTGTTCCTCCTCACCCCGATCATGCTGGCGATGTATCCGACTCGGCCAGCCGTTATGCCGACTACCCTGGAATTGTTAACACGGGCGGTGATGATCTACTTTCTTGTGGCGCTGCCCCAGGAGATCCTCTTTCGCGGCATGGTGCAAAAAGGTATCGAACGCACAGCCGAACGAGCATTGCACCGTAGCACACGGCCTGGTAACCGCCGGCCTGGCTCATGGCTGCCCCACCCGCGCTGGTTGAGCCTGCTCCTGGCAGCAATGCTCTGCGCTGCCGTACAACCTCTGGCCCCCATGCTGCCCGATGGCAGGTTTTTGTTGGCTTTCCTGACCAGTCTGGGGTATGGGTATGTCTACCAGCACACGGGCAAAGTCACGGCGTCGGCGATGGTGCATATGCTTGTGTTGTGGTGCTGGAGCGTTTTTATCTATGACCTATGAAGCGAACGTAAACATTGAAGCAAAAGAAGGCAAATTGATGAATTTCATGGAAGAAAACCCATTGGCTACAGCGCTCCGCTCTGTGCCTGCAAAACCCTCGCTCGTATCGGTGGTAAGCTGGATGTTGTATGACCTGGCGAATACGATCTTCTCGATGAATATCGTGTCGCTGTACTTTTCGCTCTGGGTCGTCAATGTGATGGGCGGTAGCGATGCTGACTACGGCTTTGCCACCAGCATCTCGATGGCGATTATTTTCATCGTTTCCCCATTCCTGGGTGCATTGACCGATCAGGTACCACGGCGGATGCCATTCCTGGTGGTCTCGACGCTGCTGTGTGTTGGATTTACGCTCCTGCTGGGGCAAGGCAGTCTGCTCGTCTCGCTGATCTTTTTTGTGCTTGCGAATGTCGGCTATCAGGCCGGGTTGCAGTTCTATGATGCGCTGTTGCCCGAAGTCAGCACCGAGGAAAATCGGGGCCGCATTGGTGGCATGGGCGTTGGCCTGGGCTATCTTGGCTCATTTATTGGTGTGGGAACCGGATTATTGTTGCTGCGGGGTGTAGATGCACTCCCGCTGGCAGCCCAGAGCGCCCGGTATGTGACGGTGTTTCAGATCAGTGCCGTCCTCTTTCTGGTGTTCGCCCTGCCGTGTTTTTTCTTTGTACGCGAGCAACCGCGCTCCAATCGGCGCTTTTCGCTGACGGCGGTTGGGGCAGCGGTGCGTCAGGTAGGTGAGACGCTCCGCTCTAGCCGTCAGCATCCGGATCTTATTCGCTTTCTGATCGGACGTGTCTTCTATACTGATGCGATTAATACCGTGATTGCCTTTATGGGAATCTATGTCACGAACGAGGTTGGGTTCAGCACCCAGGATAGTCAACTGGTGCTGCTGCTGGCGATTGTTTTTGCGGTGGTCGGCGGGTTTATCTGGGGCGGGATCGTTGATCGCATTGGCCCCAGACGCACCCTGCACATCGTGTTGTGGATGTGGATGGGGATTTTTGCGCTAACGGCAGCGATTGGCTATCTGAACGTGCCTGGCATCTTCTTCTGGCCAATACCCTGCCTGGCTGGGATTGCACTGGGTGGTACATGGACGGCGGATCGGCCCTATATGCTGCGGTTGACCCCTCCGGATCGCATTGGTGAGTTTTATGGATTGTATGGCATGGTCGGGCGTTTTTCGGCTATCACCGGGCCATTTACCTGGGCCTTGATTGTCGATATTCTTGACCTGGGACGTCCTTTTGCCATTATCACGTTGCTGGTTGGTGTGGTTATCGCCTTTATTATTCTAGGCCCGGTTTCGGATGCGCAGCGGGTGTGGGAGGAGAAAAGCTGATAGAATCGAGGCACGCTGCCCGCGCTCCCAGGCGCAGAGGGCGAGACGCCCGCGCTCCCCGGCGCACCAGGAGGGCGGGACGCCCTCCCGCCTAGGCGGACGCCCGCACGCCCCGGCGCAGAGGGCGAGACGCCCTCCCGCCCAGGCGGACGCCCGCGCTCCCAGGCGCAGAGGGCGGGACACCCGCGCTCCCAGGCGGACGCCCGCATGCCCCGGCGCACCAGGAGGGCGGGACGCCCTCCCGCCCAGGCGGACTCCGCACGCCCAGGCGGACGCCCGCACGCCCCGGCGCACCAGGAGGGCGGGACGCCCTCCCTCCCAGGCGGACGCCCGCACGCCCCGGCGCACCAGGAGGGCGAGACGCCCTCCCGCCCAGGCGGACGCCCGCACGCCCCGGCGCACCAGGAGGGCGGGACGCCCTCCCTCCCAGGCGGACGCCCGCGCTCCCAGGTGGACGAGGCAACCCGGGCCGGACATGCTCGCCTGGCAGCGAGGGCATCTTGCCCTCGCTGCCCGATGGGGTGCGCCCCGCTCTCGCTCCCAGGGGTGCGTGGTACCCCAAATGTGAACAGTTACCAACCGTGGTATACTTATGTGTCATAGCCGTTACATCGTCGCCTGAGAAACAGGCTCATAAGACTCTGCGCTCTGGCATTGGGATGTGTTACGATCCTTCCGAACCTGATACTCTAGAGGGTATGTATTATGGCACGGGTCAAGCTCGAATTGCCTGACCGGTTTGTGTTTACGACCGAGATTGGGGTGCATATTAGCTATATTAATTATGGCGGGCACCTCGGTAACGATGCCGTTCTCTCGCTCTTGCACGAAGCGCGAGTGCGTTTCTTCCACTCTCTGGGCTACAGCGAACTGGACATTGAAGGTCGCGGGATCGTTATGGCTGACGCTGTCGTGGTGTATCTATCCGAAGCGTTTCATCAGGATCTCCTGGTGATCTCGATGGCCGTCACGAGCTTTCATGCCGCGGGCTGCGATCTCTATTATCAAATCATGAACAAGGCAACGGGGAAGGAAGTGGCGCGGGCCAAAACGGGCATTGTCTTTTTTGATTATCAGGCCCGCCGTCCGGTGCGCGTGCCGGAGGCATTCAGGCGGCGCTTTATGCTAGAATCAGCGGCATCGGGCCGATAACGAACACCAGGCGTCAATACCAGGTCAGGCGCGTTGGCAGATTTCACCACTCGGTGCCAGGCTGCATCTGGTCGGCCAGTGGTTGACCACCGTGATGGTGAGGGAGACGTTGTAACGACGTTCGTCGTTCCTGAAGCCGTCGTAACGACTAAAGTCGTCACTACATGACTACATGCTCTGCATATTCAGGGTGGCTGACCACTCGAAGAAAAAAATCTTGTTGTCATAGCAATTGAATTGTGAACAAAAGGAGTATGTGATGGCACCTGTTATTATGTCTTTTACCGGAACCGGCGAGACTGTGCGCGAAGCCGTGAACGAGGCACAGCAGCATGCGAACGCCTGGTTAAAAAAACAGTTACCTGAAGCCGCGACGCTGCAAGCTTTACAAACAAATACACTGAATGAGGCCAGTCAGTCCACTGGCGGAATTATTTACACGCACATTATCACGCTGATGGTCAATCAGGAGTAAACAATGCCACGCTTGTTCTGGCGGTTTGTATTGATCGTCTGGCTCGTGAGTAGTAGCATGCTGGTTGTTCCGGCAGCGGCCCAAGTCCTGCCGACGATCAATGGCTGCCAGCAGGGTGTACAACCTGGCGGAGCGCTCTGGCAGGTTTGTTTGCCCGAACAGGATTGGAATGGCGATCTGGTCATTTTTACACCGGGCTATACTGCGGTCGGTGCGCCGCTTGGCCTGCCAGGTCTGGCCTTGCCCGATGGTACGTCTATATCAGACGTACTCCTCCAGCGCGGGTTTGCCTTTGCCACGACCAGCTATCGGGCCAATGGCCTGGTGGTCTTGGAGGGGATGGCCGATATCCAGGAACTGGTGACGCTTTTTCCAACGATCGTTGGGCAAGCACCCGCTCGTACCTACCTGGTCGGTGTTTCGCAGGGTGGTCTCATCACCACCCTGCTGCTCGAACAATCACCGGAACTATTCAGCGGCGGGCTGGCCCTGTGTGCGCCGATTGGTAATTTCAAGCGCCAGATTGACTACTGGGGCGATTTTCGGGTACTGTTCGACTATTTCTTTCCAGGTGTCTTGCCTGACAGTCCCATCGCTATTCCATTCTCAGTGATGGACAGTTGGGAGGGCATGTATGTGCCACAGATCGAGCAGGTGCTGGCCGCTCATCCGCAGGCTGCGCAGGAGTTGATGATCACTGCCCGCGCCATGGTTGACCCATCTATGCCCGCTATGCACATCACAACCACGCTAAACGTGCTGTGGTATAACGTGTTCGCCACCAACGACGCCAACGCCAGACTGGGGGGCAATCCCTATGGTAATCGCGATCGCTGGTATCTCGGATCACGCAATGATCGACTACTCAATCGCCAGGTAGCACGCTTTGATGCCGATCCACAAGCGCTGGCTGCGCTCGCTGCCTACGAGACCACTGGCAACCTGACCGTGCCGTTGGTAACGTTGCACACGCTTGGCGATGATGTTGTGCGCTTTGATCAGGCGCTCCGCTATCAACACAAAGTCATAGCATCTGGACAACGTAGGTATCTGGATACGCTGCCGATTGTGCGCTACGGCCATTGCAACTTCACGCAGACCGAGTTGCAGGCAGCGTTTGGGTTGCTGCTGCTGCGCGTAACGGGTCATGCAGAGATTCCTGGGTGATAACGAATACTATGACCACACCTCGTGTACAACCACATCGGAAATGGATCGATCTGACACGCCATTTGCCTGCCGATGACACCAGATGGAAATACGTTCGGGACTGGACAATGCCTGTCTCGGAACGCGCGCTGAGTGGGCTTGTGTTTGTGTTCGCCGCGCTGCTCGTGCTTGTGGCCGATATAACCCTGCTTGCGCTCCATCCGGGCACCTATCACGTGGATGTGGGCAACTATCGTGATCGATTTTTCCTATGGAATACGCACTTTCAAGAATATGCAGCCGGTACAACCTATCGCTGGACGCGAGATACCAGCACGCTCTGGTTCACCCAGGTTGATGTTGCACCGCATACCCTGCTAACGCTGAACCTGGGTGGACGACCAGCAGCAGTTGAGGTGAACCTGTCGCTCAATGCCCAACCCTGGGTTGCGTTTACGGCTCAGACTGATCCGCGTCACTATATCTTGTTGTTACCACCAGTTGCGTCAGGCGATGTGTTTATTGATGTGCAGAGCGACACGTTCACGCCAGCGACAGATAAGCGCAATCTCGGCGTGAAAATCGAAGGCTTTGCGTTGACGGTGCCCGCCAGTGGGCTACCACTGCCGACGCTGGCGCAATATCTGGCCCAGGTGGTCGTGTTGCTGTCGCTGCAGTTGACTGCGATCAGATTAAAGTGGGGCTGGCGCTGGCAGGCATTGATCAGCGGTTTGCTGGCCCTGGCGCTGGCCTTGATCCTCAGCCAGATGCTGCTGCTGGCGTATGTCTATACATTGCGCCTGGCGATTGGGGGCTGTGTGCTGGCGCTGTTGACCTGGGGGCTTTTGCCAATTGCCGAGCGCCATCTAGCCTGGATGGGCGGCCAGCGTGAGATCCGCCTGCTATGGGCGATGATGCTGCTGGCCTGTGTGATTCGCTTTGTGGGGGTGTTTTATCCCACGTTCGATGCGCAGGATCTAGGCCGCAATATCCGTCGTCTCGAAATGTCCATCCGTGGGGAACTGGTTATTATTGCCTGGTCGGGTGAGTTTGCTGATGGTGACACGATCTATCCGCCTGGCCCTTATCTGGCTCTGATGCCGGGATTGACGCTGACCAATGACCGGGGCACGCTGCTCCAGGGATCACTGGCGCTCATGGATGGGACGACGGCGTTTCTGGTGGCGATGCTGGCGTGGCGACTGGTGCGCCAGCGTGAAGCGGCTCGCCTGGCAATGATGCTCTATGCCAGTAATATCGCCGTCTTTGGAGCCATGACCTATGGTTTTGCGGCGCAGGTCTTTGGGCAATGGTTTACGGCCCCGCTGGCGCTGTTGTTGCTGGCTCCCGGAGCGCTACGGCGTCCACACGCCTGGGGACTGGCAATACTGGTCTTGCTGTTTGGCGTGCTGTCGCACATCGGGGTGGCAATTCTGGGCATTACCTGGGTGGGGATTATGCTGGGATTGCTGTTCCTGTTCAGTCAACGTGACCGCAACCTGTGGTGGAGCATCGGTCTCTTTATTGGCAGCGTGCTGCTGGCCTTTGTGCTGCTGTATGTGCATATTTTCGAGACGACCGTTACCCATCTCACCAGTAGCGTGGTTCCGGAACATCGTGGGTTTGAACTGCGGGGCAACACGCCGCTGCTGTGGAAAGGTATGCGCCTGGCCTACAGTGTGGTTGGCTTGCTGCTCATGCCATTCGGCCTGGCATACATCGTGCGCGCCCAACCGGTATTTGAACGTCTGGTTGTGCCCCTGGCCTGGACACTGACTACCCTGCTCTATTTTACGGTTGACCTGGTATCCGCGCTGCAGGTGCGCTACTTCTATTTCTCGCTGCCTCTGGCGGTGGTGGCGATTGCGCTTGTACCGGGCTATCTCGCGGAGCGTGGCCGCTGGGGGCGGGTGGTGGCCTGGGCGCTTGTGCTGGCGCTGGCGATTCCCAATATTCTGCTCTGGTATAGCGTAACGATGGCCGACGGTAAAATCTCAATGACGCCGCTGACGCATTGAGCCGTATCTGCTTACGCCGTGCTGCCGCTCGAAGCGCACAGCGCTCAGCGCTCAGGACGCTCGAACGTTCCAACGTTCCAGCGCTGTGCGGTTTCACTACTCGTAGCCACCGAAAGGCGTTCCTTATATTCCGAGCGTTCGCCCCTCAACCCTGCGTACTACAATACAATGTGCTATACTTGATACCGATGAAGGTAATCAGAAGTTGACCCTGCTTTGTAGGGTTGGATGGGCCTGCGCTCGCATTATGGCGAGCGCGGACTCTGTTCATGCCAGCGCATATACGGTATGCTGCCAGGCTGACAGGTGTTTATTGACAGTCGAATCCAGTGGTCTTTTCCAGTATTGTGTGTTGTAAGGAGGAGATCGAATGACGGTAAAGTTTGAGCAACGCATTGATATTAAGGCTCCGGCTGATGTAGTCTGGTCGATCGTGACCGACCCGAACAAGTGGCCGCTCTGGTTTCCCGATATTGAACGGGTACAGAATGTCAGTGCGGTGAAAAGCGGCGGGACATTTGAGTGGCAGAAGGGCAAGAATACTGGATCGGGGGCGATTGTGCATGTAGACCCCGGTAGTAATCGTATGCGTGTCGTGACGCGCATGGGCAGTAGCCAGGTGACACATACCTTTGACATTGACCGTTCCGGTGGTGTGCTGGGCATAGGGTCGAATGCATCACGTTTCCAGTATACGATGGAATACGATCCTCCAGGTGGCGCCATTGGCAAATTCGTGGCAGGTGGTAATCCGCTGGATCTGTTGAAGGTGAAGCAAACGGTTGAAAAGCTGAAGAGCCTGGCAGAGGGTCAGGTGGGCAAGATCTAAGTTTGGTGCGATGTACTGCTCTTGATAGTGCCTACGATAGGAGGTGTTACCGTGGGATTGATCGGAGCGCTGGTTATGGGGTTGATCGTTGGCGCGATCACCGGCTTTATTATGAAGAGTAACTATCCCTGGTATATGGATATAGTGCTGGGATTAGTTGGCTCGGCGGTTGGAGGCTGGCTTTCTTCGTTACTGCTGGGCGTTGACCTCACGACGGGATTTAATCTTACCACACTGGTGGTGGCCGTTATCGGTGCGGTGATCGTGGTTGCTGGTTACCGTTTGATCCGCGGGCGTCCCGTACGACGGTAGCGGTGGATCACATGGCGGATGCAACCGCTGCATGTCTTGCGCAGGTGAACGGTGACAGCCAGGGTTGTCACCGTTCACCTGCAACCCTCTCGTCCATCGGAGCGTCATAGTGAATAATTCTGCCGTAAGAGCGAAGATGGTCCAGCGCAAACATACCACAGAGGACGATGCGAGGACGTGACGACATGACGACGCGAGGACGGGAGGACGCAACGATACTCTTTGGTCAACCTATACCTTATCCCAGAAAGGAGTCGTGCCATGCCGATGGCTATGCAGAGACCTGAGTTCTATCCTGGCCTGCCTGTAACGGAGGGCATGCTGATACCCACTGAACGCGATCTGCCCCCTATTCCGCTTAAGCACACCGATATGCAGGTCAACATTATTGGCCCGATCTGCGATGTGCTGGTGACACAGCAATTTCACAACACGCACCAGCGCCCGGTCGAGGCGATCTATGTTTTCCCACTGCCCGAAGATGCCGCTGTCACCGCATTGACACTGACCATTGGTGAGCGGGTGATCCGTGGCGCGGTGCGCGAGCGCGAACAGGCGCGGCACGACTACGAGCAAGCTCGTGATCAGGGACAGGGGGCCGCGCTCCTGGAGCAAGAACGGCCGAACCTCTTTACCATCTCGGTCGCCAACATCCAGCCCGACGAGCAGGTGCAGGTGGCTCTCCGCTTTCATGATCGGGTGCCCTACGACAACGACGCCTTCGAGTTCGTCTTGCCCACGGTGGTGCTGCCACGCTATGTGCCGCCACAGCTCGCCGCCAGTACCGATGCGCAGCGGGTCACAAACACACCGCTGCTCCCCGCAGATACCCGCGACGGGCACACCCTCAGCATCGCCGTGACGCTGGATATGGGCAAACTGGTTGACCTCAGCAGCCCCACGCATGCGATTGATGTCCACCCGGAGCGCGGCGCAACGCGGGTGACGCTCCAACAGGCTGATTCCATCCCGAACAAAGACTTTATCCTCCGGTACCGGGTCGCCAGTGCCCAATTTGATGCTGCGGCTTTCACCTACCGTCCCGTCGATGAGCCGGGAACACTGCTGTTGATGCTCACGCCGCAGGTGCAACCCACGCCGGAACATGTGCTGCCGCGCGAGTTGCTGTTTGTGTTTGATCGCAGCGGCTCGATGAGTGGTGACAGTATTGTGCAGGCACGCAATGCGCTGCGGGCTTGCCTACGAGCGCTGAATCCTGAAGATACGTTTAATATCTTTCCCTTCGACAACCACGTGGAGCAGTTTGCGCCCCAACCCGTACCCTTCACCCAGGCCAATGTTGATCGGGCCGATGCCTATATCGAGCAGATCGATGCACGCGGGGGAACCGAGATCCTGCTGGCGCTGCAAACTGCACTGGAACAACCGCGTGATGCCGAACGGCTGCGTGTGGTCGTGTTTATGACCGATGGCGCGGTAGGTAACGAAGACCAGGTGCTACGCGAGCTACGCCGCACCCTGAACGAGGCACGGGTGTACGCCTTTGGCATTGGCACGGCGGTGAATCGCTTCTTGCTCGATAAGCTGGCCGAGGTCGGGCGCGGCACGGTTGAGTACATCTTTCCCGGCCAGGCGATTGAAGACGCGGTGCAGCGCTTCCAGAACCGCGCCGCCTTCCCGGTGCTGGTCGATCTGAGCCTCGACTGGGGCGGGGCGCGAGTCACCGATGTGTATCCACACCCGCTGCCGGATCTGTATGCCGGCCAGCCATTGTTAGTGATGGCGCGGTTCCACTCGCATGGACAGACACAGATCCGCCTGACTGGACGCACAACTCGCGGCGAATATACCCAGACACTGACGGTGGATTGGCCGCAGGCCACGCCGGATCGTGGCGCGCACTGGGCGACATTGACGCAACTCTGGGCACGCGCTCGGATTGACGCGCTGCTGACACGTGAGCGCGACGAGCCGCAGCAGCAGAGCAAAATCCGTGACGAGATCCTGGGGTTGGCTCTGGCGCAGGGCCTGCTCAGCCCCTATACGTCATTTGTGGCAATTGAGGAGCGCCGAACGGAACACGCCAGCCGTGAGGCTGCGCAACCGGTCGTTGTACCGATCCATCTGCCGCAGGGCACGCGACGTGAGGCCTTTGAGGAAACATCACCTCCCATGTATGTGGCGGGATTGATGGGTAGGTCGGGCGCTAGCAGGGCACTCTTCCGCACTGCAGCCGCAGCGCCTCAACCGGTGAGTTATAGCCCTGGTTCAGGTATGCGCGGTAGATTGCAGAAAATGGGACAGGCACTGGGCGAACTGCTGGGTGCCGGCCCAGAATCGGCCATGCCCGAAGCCGAGACAGACGCAATGATGGCCTTTGAAGCGACCGGTTCTGCAGCGGTGCCGAGCGAAATCGGTCATCAGGCGACCACTACCGCTACACTGGCGGCCCGGCGCGAGGCTGCACTGCGCTACCTGGCTCGTGTCCAGAGCGTCAGCGGGGCGTGGGGCGAGTCGCCCGTGGTAACGGCGCTGGTCATGCTGGCCTTTTTGCGTCGGGGACACACTGACCGGGCGGGGAACTTCCGCCCGCAGTTGACCCGCGCTACGCGCTGGTTGAGCGCACAGGCGCAACAGCCAGCGGTGCCCCCCGTAGTTGCCTGGGCGCTGGCGGAACTGGCGGCAATGGCCGGTGGTTCGGCAGGACTGACCGCTGCGCGTGATAGTGCGCTGGCGCACGCAACTGCCGATGATGATCTAGATCGTGCCTGCCTGGCTCTGGCGCAGCATATGCCCCATCAGTCACCCACCGGCGATCCGCAGGCATGGCTGCACGATGAGCGCGGCGCACTGGCGCTGGCATTGTATGTCTGGAACAACGAGACGGCGACGCAAACGATAGCTGACCTGCTGGCACCGCACCAGCAGCATGGCGGTAGCGCCGATGGTGCGTTTGTACCACCGGGCAGTCACGCCAATCAGCCCACGGCGGCACTCTTTGCGCTGACAGCGGTTGGGGCGCTGGTATAATACTGGCGGCGTCTATAGGGGACAGGCGATAGGGAATAGGGGACAGGCGACAGGGCAAGGAGTGAGAAACGAGAAATGCGAAACGAGGAACGCTCAGTATCGGTGTCTCGTTTCGTACTCCTCTGTAGCACAATCCTAAATCAGTTGTACAGCCCAGGACTCCCGGCTTTAGCCTGGTGGACTCCCGGCTTTAGCCTGGTGGACTCCGATTCCTTATGCAGAAGGGAGAACCGTGGTCGGAATCACAGTTGTTAAAGTCGGCGGTAATGAACTGGATGATCCAGGATTTCTCACCGAGTTGTGTGCCATTCTGGGAACACTGAACCGTCCGCTGGTACTGGTTCACGGCGGCGGCAAAGAAATCAGCGCTGCGCTGGAACACTATGGTCAATCGGTGCAATTCATTGATGGTCTGCGTGTAACACCGCCAGAGAGTATGGCGATTATGGAAATGGTGGTGTGTGGCACGATCAACAAGCGCATTGTGGCCCGCCTGGTGGCGGTAGGCAAGCGGGCGCTGGGGATGAGTGGCGTCGACCTGGGTTTGCTGCGGTGTGTACCTCACCGTCCGAACGGGATCGATCTGGGGCGGGTCGGGGCAATTACCACCGTCGATCAAGCCGTGCTACGAGCGCTGCTAATGCTCGAGTGGTTGCCAGTGTTGGCACCGGTGGCACTGGGGCGCGATGATGGCCTGGCCTACAATGTCAACGCCGACCATGTCGCGCAGGCGGTGGCGGCGGCATTATCCAATGGTCAGACCGATTCTGCTGCTACTGAACTGGTGTTTGTCAGTAATGTGCCCGGCGTTATACTTGAAGATCAGGTTGTGCCCTGCCTTAGCGCCGCCGCAATCGAGCGGGGTATTCAGATTGGTGCGATCAACGGCGGAATGATCCCCAAGGTGCGTTCGGCACTGGCGGCACTCGATGCGGGCGTGGGTTCCGTGCGGATTACCAACTTGAAGGGTCTGGCGGCGGGTGGGACGCGTATTACCAGAAGTGAAGATCAGGTACAATAGATAAAAGGGACAGTAACCGTTCAGGTGGGTTGGTTTGGTGGGGCAGTGCCCCTCCAGGAGGTTCCCGGGGTTGCGGGGGCCTGCGGCCCCCGCAACCCCCGCTGGCGAACGTTCCCCTGAACGGGTACACAGGGACGCAACGAGCAGCACGAAGCGTGACGCAATGAGTTCAAAACAGGTTTCTAGGTACCCATATGCTGCGGTTATACGAGTTGACCCGTAACCTGTCATCACCTCTCCCATTCCCCTCCCCGCAGGGGGCGGAATGGGGGGGAGGAGCAAGATATGATCATCACACCCGACATTCACTATGTGCATGCAGGTGACATCTTTCGCGATCTGGATGCCCAGCAGCGAGCGCAGATTGAACGCTCAATGAGCTACAAAACCTGCTCTGCCGGGCAAATTTTACACTCGCCGGACGAGTATGGCGAGCAACTGTTTATCCTTAATTCAGGGCGAGTACGGCTCTACAAACTCTCGACCGAAGGCCGGGCATTGACACTGGCCGTATTGGAAGCAGTGACGATTTTTGGTGAGATGACTCTGGTCGGTCAGTGGATGCACGATAGCTTTGCTGAGGCGATGACCGAGTGTACCATCGGCGTGATTGACCGCGAGGCATTGCGCCAGATTTTGCAGCAGTATCCGAGCGTTGCCTTGAGCTTTATGGAGTTGATGGGGCAGCGCCTGCAAGCCATGGAGAACAAGTTGGCCGATATTGCCTTCAAAAGTGTGCCGCAGCGCCTGGCTTCGGTGCTGATCAACCTGGCGCACAAGCCAGCAGGTGTAACGCCAGTCGAGGAACCAGGATCAACCCGTGACACCACCTCACCCCAGGTCGTGCGGTATACGCATCAGCAACTGGCGGAGATGGTTGGTGCCTATCGGGAAACGGTCACAAAGGCCTTTGGTGAGTTTCGTGAAGCCGGGTTGATCCGGGTTGAGGAAGATAGGATCTACCTGACTGATCTGGAGCAGTTGCAGCAATTGGCAAACCGGTAAGCAGTTGCTATGGAAAAACCCGCCGCTCTGTACGCTCACAAGAGCGGTAGGCGGCGGGTTACATCTCCCTGATTGTGCAGAGACACGGTTTAACCTATCAGGGATAGCACGAGATTACGAGCGATAGCGGCCCTGATCATCATACCGGGTTGGTTCTTCATCACGCAAAAACGGCCACCAGGGAAATAATTTTTTTGCCTGTAATCCAACCCATGCCCACAGAATGCCCTGCAAGATTACCAGGACGAAGATCAGCAACAAACTAAACGTGCGAACATCCATATCCATAGCCATCCGCTCCTTTCTTACTCCCACACGACTACTACCGAGCCACGATTGAACACGATGCATCGAGTATAGCGTACCATACGTATCGGGTGCTGGTTTTATTATAACCCACCTTGTACATATTTGCAATAAGTTGAACTTGTAGGAACTCACCCGATGTGGATGACATTGGCACGTTCCTGGCCCGCTTTGACCTGTTTCATGATACCATGAGTGTTGTGAAGACTGGAGTCCCGGCTTGAGCCTGGTCTAGCTCCGTCCCGGCTTGAGCCTGGTCTAATACCGTTTCGACGTGAACATTCTGCATGTTCTTGTCATTCATACTCCAACGAGACTGCGTCTCCGTGGGGGTGTGAGGGCCTGCGGCCCCCAACCATATTTCCTGTCTGGTGCGGCGCGGCTTCGCCGCGCTGCACCAGACAGGTGATTTCGGAGGAGGGGCGTTGCATGCAACGCCGCTACGCGCCCCTCGCAATCTCTTTCCGGGGGAAGTCTCGTTATCGTATGCGCAAGCGTAAGACTGTCCAAAGTATGCGAAGCGTCGAAATCAGATTGGTCTAGCTCCGTCCTGGCTTGAGCCTGGTCTAGCTCCGTCCCGGCTTGAGCCTGGATTTCCGTTCACAATTGCAATAGGATCGCTCTATACCCTACGACCGGAGTGTAGCGCGGCCATCGCTTGCGCCTGAAACGACTGTTTCGGCGATGCTATTTCCCCCCATAGCAAAAACTCATGCTACACTGCTGGCTGGTCTACCAGCATGGCAACTCAGCAGACATATTCTGCCAGCAGTGGTGGAAGCATTTCAGCGCTGAATGCGCAACCCTCTCCGGCTACTCCTGGACGCTGGTGCTGGCAACGAGTTGGTAAGATGTGGGCAAAGAATCAGGTGCGAGTGCCGACATAAGAACTGAGGGGCCGACGCTTTCGCGTCGGCCCCTCAGTCTGTGTTTGCCGCATCGCATTGCGCCACACACTTGACGGACGCTTGCTGTAACGCCAGGACGCAACAACGTTCCCACGTTCTATTCTCTGTCCCTTGTCTCCTGTCAAACCTGTACAATCTGTCACCTGAAACTGTCATACTCTATGGTATAATTGCAAACTACCCATATCAAACGCTGTTATCAACAGGTACAGGCTGGCGTGCAAAGCAACATCTCCACCAATCAGGCGTTTCATGTGTATATCCCTATGGATCGTCGTCTGGCGCTGGTGCAGGGGGTGGAGTTGCCTGGATGGGCCGACGGCACGGTGTTGTTTGCCGACATTTCGGGCTTTACGCCTCTGACCGAAGCGCTCACCCAGACACTTGGCCCTCGGCGCGGAGTGGAAGAACTTACCCAGCAACTCAACCGCGTCTATGATGCGCTCGTCACCGAGGTTGACCAGTATGGCGGGAGTGTCATCGGCTTCAGCGGTGATGCCATGACCTGCTGGTTTGCCGATACGATGCCTGACCAGGCTGGCCCTGTTGCTCCTGCTGCCTACCGCGCCACTGCGTGTGCCCTGGCACTCCAGCAGCGGATGCAGCCCTTTGCGGCGATTCCGCTGCCCACGACCGGCACGGTCAGGCTGGCGCTCAAGGTGACGGTTGCCAGCGGCCCTGTACTCCGTATGCTGGTGGGCGATCCACGTATCCAGCGCCTGGAAGTCCTGGCAGGTGCCACGGTTATGCGTATGGCCGATGCCGAACGTCTCGCTGCACAGGGTGAGGTGCTGATTGACCAGCCGACCTTCACCCAGCTCGCCAACGCGGTTGACGTGGCCGAATGGCGCACTCCTTCCTCGGCATCCCCGTCTACAGAAGAGGACGGGGATCTGTCCTTTGCCGTGATCACCAGGCTCCGGCAGTCCGTTGCTCCCACCCCCTGGCCGACGCATGCCATCGCTGCGCTCACGGCTGGTCATGCCCGTCCCTGGCTCCTCCCCGCTGTCTACGAACGCTTGCAGGAGGGTCTGGGCGAATTTCTCACCGAACTGCGTCCCGTTGTGGCCCTCTTTCTTCGCTTTGATGGCATCGACTATGAACATGATCCGACTGCCAGCGAACAACTCGACATATACATCTGTCGTGTCCAGCAATTGCTAACACGCTACGATGGCACATTTATGCAATTAACAATTGGCGACAAAGGGAGTTATCTCTATGCCGCCTTTGGTGCCCCGATTGCCCACGAGGACGATACCCGAAGAGCAGTAATGTGTGCCGAGGAAATCCGATCAACGTCCACCCTGCTGAATTTTATTCAAACCGTGCAGATTGGCATGAGCCAGGGCATCGCTCGTACCGGCACCTATGGCGGCACGACCCGTCGTACGTACAGCGCGCTCGGTGACGATGTGAATCTGGCGGCCCGGTTGATGCAGCTTGCGTCACCAGGTGAGATTCTGGTCAGTGGGCAGGTACAGCGGGCGGCTGCCGCTGCTTTCGATTGGGATATGCTGCCACCGATTGCCATCAAGGGCAAGCGTAACCTGGTACCTATTGCCCGTCTGGTACGAACGCGTGCGGTTGCCACGCCTGGTATCACCTATACGGGTACCCTGATTGGTCGCAGTGCCGAGCTGTCGTGTGCCACTGCATGGGCACAACCGCTGTGGGACGGTCAGTGTGCGGGAATCCTGTTCATGTATGGTGAAGCCGGTATGGGCAAGAGTCGTCTGGTAGATGAACTGCGCCGACAACTCAGCGCTGCACGATCCGTCCGCTGGTTTACCTGCCCGGCTGACAATCTCCAACATCAGTCGTTGTATCCCTTTCGCGCCTGGCTCCTGACGTATTTTCAGCAGCAAGCGGATCAACCGGAAGCCGTGAATAAAGCCCGTTTCGACCACATTCTCGATACGCTGATCGCTACGCTGGCACTGGCGCAGTCGCCAGAAGAGCAGGGTGGAGCAGAGCCGCTGACGGCAGGCAAACCGGCTGATGGAAGTGGTTCGTTGCCTGCCCGTATCAGCCAGTATGCACCGACAACCACCAGTCTGGACGTGGCTGAACTGCAGCGTACACGTTCATGCCTGGGTGCCCTGATTGGACTGCGCTGGAGCGGCTCGCTCTATGAGCAACTTGATCCCCGGTTGCGCTTCGAGAATACCCTGGCTGCGCTCAAGACCCTGATCCTGGCCGAAAGCCAGCGGCAACCACTCCTCTTGCACTTTGAAGATGCCCATCTGCTTGATCCTGATACCCAGACCTTCATACAATTGCTGTTGCGCAACGTCACCTCTATACCCTTTGGCCTGATCCTGACCAGTCGCTATGCTGACGATGGGAGTGGCATCACGCTTACCCTGGATGCCAACGTCCCACAGCAGCGCATCGACTTGCGACCGTTGCCAGCGGAAGGTACACACGCTCTGGCGACCCAGATTCTCGGCGGTCAGATCGATGAGCCACTTGCGCAGTTGTTTGCCACCCGCACAGGTGGCAATCCCTTCTTTATTGAGCAACTGGCGCTCGATCTGCGCGAACGCGGCTTACTGCAGCAGCCAGACTCCCACAATCACCCGGTATCACTGCCTCCCCTATCCATAGCAGAAGGGGAACTCACACAGGCACTGGCTGCGAGGCGTGTCGTCTATCACCTGCCCGCCAGTGCCGACATTCCCGATAGTATCAATGCCGTGCTGGTGGCCCGTCTGGATCGTCTGGCAGCTCAGGTACGTGCGGTGGTACAAACGGCATCGGTGCTGGGTATGGAATTTGAAGTGCGCGTCCTCTCCTACATGCTCAAGCATGAGCATGATCTGCCCCACAGAATTCAGCAAGCCACGGCAGCCGCGATCTGGCAACCACTCAACGAGGTACGTTATCTCTTTCATCATGGTCTCCTGCGTGATGCGATCTATGCAATGCAAGTCGAGTCTCGCCTGCGCGAGTTGCATGCGCTGGCTGGTATGGCGTTGGAACAGATATATGCCAGCGATCTCACGCCCTACGCCGCCGATCTGGTGTATCATTTTCACAAAGCAGACGACCCCGAACGCGAGCGGCGCTATGCCCGTATCGCAGGCGAGGATGCGGCGAATCGGTTTGCCAATCTCGATGCTATCCGCTATCTGAACCGGACGCTCGAACTCACTCCGATGGACGATCATGCCGAACGCTATGCGCTGCTGCGCATGCGGGAGCAGGTTGCGGATCGGCAAGGTCTGCGTGAGGCGCAACACCGGGATCTGATGGCGCTCCAGTCTCTGGCCGAAACCCTGAACCACTTGTCAGCGCGCATTGAGGTGGCCTTACGCCTGGCGCACTATGCCGGTGTTACCGGTGACTATATTGCGATGATTAACGCCGCCCAGACGGCCATTCAGCTCGCCCAGGTTGCCCACGATCCACGCGCCGAAGCCGCTAGTCATTTGCAATGGGCACGGGCGCTGTGGTATCAGGGGGACTATGATGCCGCCCAGACGCATGCGCTCCAGGCGCTTGAGCTAGCACGGGTGGCCCAGGATATTCCCTTGCAGGCCGATAGTCTGCGTGTGATTGGCAATGCGGCGCTCTATCAAGGCCAGTACCCGGCAGCGCACACCGCCTATGAGCGGGCGTTGACCCTGCACCGGATCACGGGTGATCAGCAAGCCGAAGGTTCGACGCTCAACAACCTCGGCATCGTCGCCTGGTATCAAGGTGACTATGAAACTGCTCGCAGCGCCTATGCCCATAACTTGCGCCTCAAACGCGATATTGGTGATCGCTACGGCGAGAGTGTCGCGCTGCTCAACCTGGGTGAAGTTGCGGCGGTCCAATACGACTACCCGGCTGCCCAGCACTACTATCAGCAGGCACTGCGGCTCAAGAACGAAACGGGGGATCGCTATGGCGCGAGTGTGGTACTCCTCAATCTGGCCGACATTGCTGCTGCGCAGGGTGATTATGTGCAGGCCCATCGCACGTACATGCAATCCCTCGAAATGAGTCGTATGCTCGGCCATCGCCAGCAAGAAAGTACGACCCTGGCGAAACTTGCGCTGCTGCTGCATCACCAGGGCGACCATCTTACCGCTGCCAGTCACAGCCAGCAGGCGCTTGATCTAGCGCAGGCGATTAATGACCGCAACACGCAGGCGCTGGCCCAGACACATCTGGGTCATGCGCTGGTTGGTCTGGCCCGTCTGGAGGAAGCACAGGTCGCCTATCAGCAGGCGCTCGATCTGCGCCACGCGCTGTCTCAACCGAACCAGGCGCTTGAACCGCTGGCCGGTCTGGCCCATATTGCGCTGACCTGGCAGGATCTGGCACAGGCACGTATGTATGTTACCGACATCCTGCACCATCTACAGTCCGGTACCCTGGAAGGTACCGAAAAGCCGTTTCGGATCTACCTGATCTGCTCCTACGTTCTGTACGCTACCAACGATGCGCGGGCTGCTACCGTGCTGATCACGGCCTATACCCAGTTGCAGCAGCGTGCCGCTCATCTCAACCCTGATGCCCGACAGGTCTTTTTCGAACAGGTGCCCGACCATCGTGAGTTACTGGCGGTTGTTAAGGAACGGGGAATGGAGTGAGTCCACGAGGCGAGGTGAGGAAGCCAGATCCTCGCAAGTACGCATTCCTTGTCCCCTTTTTTTCTGACCTATGTGAGACATGAAGGAGGTTCCTATGTTCTACTCAGGCCCACACCCATCCACACCCGCAACGCCCGTCCGCCCATCGGCCGGGCGTCTCTTTCAGACTCTAGCCCTGTTGCTCATCCTGACGCTGAGTCTGATCGGCCCACGACCACTCCGAGCGGAGCCGCTGATATTGACGGTGACGACCACCGCCGATGACGGTTCTCAGAACAGCCTGCGTATGATCCTCGAAATGACGAACGATTCGGACGATCCCGACGATCCGTATATTATTCAGTTTAATATTCCTGGTTCAGGGCCACACATTATCAACCTTGATGCGCCACTCCCAGCGATCAGCAGCCCGGTGATCATTGATGGCACTTCTCAACCTGGCTTTGCCGGTACGCCGCTGATCGCTATCCGGCCCGGCACCGGCGATATCAGCATCACCAACGGACTGACCCTGATTGCGGGAAACACGACGGTGAGAGGGCTGGATATATCTGGTTTTCGCAACCATGGGATCGAGATTGCTTCCGACGGAAACAACATCACCCAGAACACCATTGCTTTCAATGGCAGTGATGGCGTGCGTGTTACCGGCGGTATTGACAATGCCATCATGGGTAACACTATCTATGGGAACGCGGGCCTCACCATTGATCTCGGTGGTGATAGCGTTACGCCCAACGATATTGGCGACACCGACACCGGGCCGAACAATCTACAAAACGCACCGGTTTTGTTCCGCGCCACACCTGATACTGAGACGGGCAAGGTGACTATTGAAGGCACGCTCAACAGCACACCTGACCGTTCTTTCACCCTTGAATTTTTCGTTGGTAGCACCTGTAGTACTGAGAATACCGGCGAGGGGCAGGCTTTTCTGGGACAATTACCGATCGTAACCGGCAGTCAGGGCGATGTCACTTTCATCGCCTTTGCCACCATCCCTCCCAATAGTGGTACCTATGTTGCCGCCACAGTTACAGACTCTGCGGGCAATACCTCTGAATTCTCAAACTGTCTGCCCATCACCGCTGCCAATGATGTCTGGCCACGGGCAACCCGGCTCGACCTGACCGGTACCTCGCTGCCGGGTGCCACGACCGAAGATCTGCTGGCGCTCCCCGGCCAGTCCCGCTGGTACAAGTTCCGCGTCTATCCCCACAGCCAGGCCATCGTTACCCTCGCCGCTCCCGAAGGTGCGCCGCTGCCCGCTAACTACGATCTGGCGCTCTATAGCGACATTGCCGCGACGGCCGCGCAATTCAGCGCCGATACCGATCAAGACCTGCTGCGGCTGGGCATTGAATTTAGTCTCACCGACCACGACTTTATGCAACCGGCGCCTGATGAACTCAATCCGCAGCAACTTAGTCCAGAATCCTACACCGCTGAAGCCTTTGAACCTGAAAACTTCAGCTCGGCCGTTATTGCACCGCAGGCGTTTGCACCGCAGGCTTTCGCACCCCAGGCGTTTGCACCGCAGGCGTTTGCACCGCAGGCGTTTGCACCGCAGGCTTTCGCACCCCAGGCTTTCGCACCAGACATGCCTTCTGACCCGGAGGCCTATACCGCTGCGCAGGTATACAGCCTGATCGCAGTCTCGGCGCTGGATGGCACAGCCCATGAACAGATCAGTATCAATACCTGGAACTATAGCGGCGACTTCTACATCCGGGTCACTGGTCGTAATGGGGTTTACGATCCTTTGCGTCCCTTCACCCTTACCGTGTCGCTTCTGGCGAACGAATGCAACACGATCGAGCCGGTCACGGATGCCGCGACGCTGGCAGCGCGTTCGGGTAACTATCGCACGATCATCGTGACCGATATGGCGCGCATGGCTGGCAGCAGCGCCGACAAGCAGCGGCTCCAGCAGCGCCTGAACGACCTGGCGGCACGGGCCGAGGTACGGGGCGTTGTGGTGGATATTGGAGCTGAAGCGCGTGTGCGTGCCGCTCGCGTCCAGGACGATAAACACCCGACCTGCCCGGCAGCGCGCAACCAGCTCGCCGATGAGATCAAAGACATTATCGACCGCTATCGCGCCCTCAATCCGCTGGAATACATCGTGCTGGTGGGTAACGATGATGTGATTCCCTTCTTCCGCTCGCCTGATCTGGCTCCGCTCGGCCCCGAGTCGGACTACGTGCCGCCAGTGCTGGATAATACCGCGTCACAGGCCAGCCTGCGCCTCAACTATGTCCTGAGTCAGGATGCCTATGGCGCATCGCACACGATCACGAGCGGTGCAGCGCCGCTGCCCATCCCCGATCTGGCCGTTGGGCGTCTGGTGGAAACCCCCGACGACATTCTGATCCTGCTCGATGCGTACCTCAGCACCACCAATGGCATTGTCTCCACACCGACCACTGCGCTCGTCACCGGCTATGATTTCCTGGAGGACACGGCACTGGACGTAGTGGCCGAGTTGCAGGCTGGATTGGGCGAAGGTCAGCCGGTGAATACACTGATTACTCCCCAGCACGAGCCACCCGCTACCTCCTGGACGGCTGCTGAACTGCGATCGCAGTTGCTCGACAGCGGGCGGCACGACTTGATCTTCCTGGCCGGTCATTTTAGCTCTGGTAGCACGCTCGCCGCCGACTTTCGTACCACGCTCGACGCGGCTGAGGTTGCTGCATCACCTACGGACTTCACCAATACCATCATCTTTAGCGCCGGGTGTCACTCTGGCTACAACGTCGTTACCGACCACAGCATCCCACGTGTTACCCGCAAACCAGACTGGCCGCAGGCCTTCGCCCGCAAGGGCGCGACGCTGATCGCTGGCACCGGCTATCAGTATGGCGACACCGAGTTTGTGGCCTATGGCGAACAACTCTACCTGAATTTCAGCCAGCAACTCCGCACTGGCACCGGCCCGGTGGCGATCGGTCAGGCTCTGGTCGCCGCCAAACAGTCCTATCTGGCTACGACACCGCGCCTGCAAGGGATTGACGATAAAACATTGCGTATTGCCACGCTCTTTGGCCTGCCCATGCTGCGCATCGACATGCCGGGTGCCCGTATTGATCCGCCCCGTCCGTCCTCGGCGTTCACCCTGGCGGATGCAGAGGTACTCACCGTCGCACCACCCCCGCCCCGTGAAAGAAATCCGGGTGCCATACTCGGCTTGAGTGCCACCGATCTTAATCTGCCGATTACACTCACGGCACACACCCAGACATTCACCAGGAGTACCAATCGATCCGAAACCGTGAACGCCACCTACCTGGAGGGGCCGGATGGGGTTGTGGTCAACCCGTCGGCACCCGTGTTGCCGCTGGCGATCTATGACGTGAGTCGTTCGGGTACCGTGCTGCGCGGCGTGGGTTTTCGGGGTGGCACCTTCCGTGACATACCTGACACACGCCCGCTGGTGGGCGCACCTGCGACCGAAATTCGTGGCGTGCAGGTGTCGTTCCCTACGGAGGTCTTTTATCCCCGATTACCGTGGTACCTGAACCTCTTTGATGCACTGGTCAACGCTGATCAGGGCCAGACGCGCCTGGTACTGACACCGGCGCAGTTCAAGTCCAACGGCCCGGACACAGGGATTGGCACGCTGCGCCAGTTCAGTGCGATGCGCTTCCGGCTGTATTACAACAACAACCGCCAGAGCTACGGCCAGAACACGCCCGCCCTGGCTGCGCCACCAGCGATCACCAACATCCAGGCCGATGCACAGGCGGGAACAGTCACGTTCCGCGCCACGGTCACGGGCGACCCGGCGGTTGGCATCCAGGATGTCTGGGTGACCTATACCGCCACCAGCGGGCCGTTTGTCGGGCAGTGGCAGTCACTGGATCTCGTCCAGACCGCCGACTCACGGGTGTGGGAAGGCCAACTGACGCTCGATGGCACTCCGGCGGCAAGCATCCGCTATATGGTGCAGGCGGCCAACGGGGTAGGCCTGGTCACACTGGCCGATAACGCGGGTGCTTACTACACGCCCGGTGTTGATCCGGCCAATAGTGGGCACACTGCTGAACTCCAACCAGTCACGCTGGAGATCGTTACGCCACCCACCAGTGGCGCGTTTGGCACACCGATCACGCTCCAGGCGCGGTTGACCAGTGACAACGGGGCGCTCCCCAACCAGACGATCACATTCGCTCTCGGTTCACAGCGCGTGCGGGCCAGAACCAATCAACAAGGCCAGGCCAGGGCTACACTAACGCTGCTCAGTGCGCCGGGCGACTATGACCTCAGTGCCAATTTCGCTGGCACCAACACCTATGCCGCCGCCTTTGCACCGCCGCAGACGTTCAAGATTACGCGACAGGACACCACATTGACTCTGGCAGCCATAGAGTCGGGAGACGGGCCTGGAACGGCCCAGGCAGCGCTTCCATTGCCAATAGCGGCCACCTTGCACAGCGCCGACGGGCAACCGCTGGCAGCGCGAACGATCTTCTTTGTGATTGGTGGCAGTGATGAGCCGGTCATTCTGCCGATCATCACCGACTTCGCCGGGCGAGCCATTCTAGACAGCGTGCCGCTGCCGCCAGGCGATTACACCGTCACGGCCTATTTTGGGGGCACGATCCCGCTGCCCGGTGGGCCGTTCACCTTGAACGACCCGCGCCACAATCCGGTGCAAGCTACGGGCACGCTGACGGTATCGCCACCACCACGGGCTACGATCTGGCTGCCGATTGTTTTCAGGAGATAGGTGGTGTTTTTGAGGACGCGAGGACGCGAGGACGGTTCAGGCAGGCTCTCAGAATACAGGACATTTATGCGAGCGTAGGGGACACCACCACTCGAAACCCAGGTAGTCGTCCCCGTAGCGGGGAGGGGATCTGAACTGCGCCCACAGCGAATAGGTGTTCCTTTTTCCATAATAGGCATACCCACGTAGCGGCATATCAAATTGATCAGGTGTAAAGTCTTTTTCCACTTGACGCGCTCCTGCGGGGTATGCCTTGTCACTGCGACTGGCCTACTCCCAGACATTGCCAACCATGTGGAGAGCGCAAAGCGCATCCAGGTCTCTCGCCTCATCGCCACGCCTCTAGTACATTCGGGCCTCAAGACCTCCCTCGTTGTCGGTCATCCTGCGCGGAGGCTGAGCCAGAGTGAATGGAATCCTGAGCGGAGCGACGGGCATCCTGAGCGGAGCGAAGGATCTTCCATCAGAAGGCGCGATGCTGCGCTGCGCCAAGCTGCTGCGCTGCACTCAGCATGACAAATTGCTGCGCCAAGCTGCTGCGCTGCGCTCAGCATGACAATGCGCTCCACACGCTGCTGCGCTGCGCACGCTGCTGCGCTCCACACGCTGCTGCGCGACGCAAGCTGCTGCGCTGCGCAAGCTGCTGCGCTGCGCAAGCTGCTGCGCTGCGCTCAGCATGACACAACCCTGGAGCAATGGCCGTCATCGTGGACTAGCGCCTGCGCATACGCTTCGCGCACCTGCGCATACTTGTGTTCCCAGGTCATATGCTGTAAGACCGTTGTGCGCCCCAGGCGGCCAAATGCCTGCGCCACGGTACGATCACGCAACAGGCGCTGAATAGCGGTAGCCAGCTCTGATACAGCTCCAAACGGCACCAGTAACCCATTTTCGCCATGTCGAACCACTTCCGGGACACCACCGGCCCAGGCTCCAATGACCGGCACGCCATAGCACCACGCCTCCAGATAGACAATCCCAAAACTGTCGGTGCGGGACGGCAGCACAAACAGATCAGCTGCCGCCAGGGCATCGCGGCGGATCTGATCGGTGACAAAACCCAGCACACGCATATGCTGACGTACCTCGGTTGGCAGATTGGCATAGAATTGCTCGAAGTGCGCCATCAGCGGGCCAATCTGTACCCAGGTTGCCTGACAGCCCTGTGCCCATAACTGCTGCATCGCCTGAACAACATGCATGGTACCCTTATCGTAAGCCGCTGTACCGATGGTCAACACCAGCGGCCCTGCGATAGTGTACTCCCGCCGAAAGCGTTGACCATCGCCGCCCATCACCTCTGCGGGCGTCACGCCCACCCCAATCGTGCGCATACGCTGATCGGGCACGCCTGCATCGCGCAGAAAGTGCCGCTCGCGTGTGGTCTGGGTAATCACCATGGCACTGTGGCGCAAGAGGTCAATCTGGTGCGCCATACTGTAATACCGCAGGATCTGCCGGTTATCTGGCTCACCCAGATGCACAAAGGGTGTGCAGACATGCGGAATACCACGCTGTCTGGCCCAGGCGATTACCGGCAGAATGGCAAAGTCCAGCGTGATATTGGTCGTATGCACCAGCGCCACATCGGCAAGGTCGGGTGCAGTTTGTAGATAGGAGCGCAACATTGGCAAGCGCGGCGTCAGGCAGGCCATATGTTGCAGGAGAGACACTGCCCAGCGCCGCGATCCAGCGCGTTGAGAGATCTCAAGCATCAAGCGTCGCAGCAGTGGATAGAGCAACGGTGATCCTGGTAGGCGCTGGACAGGCACGCGATACACCTGAACACCCTGGTGCGAGTCGACACAGTCTGGAATGTGGCGACGACCACTGGCCCAGAAATGCTCCAGGTCGAAAGCATCGGTGGTCAAGACCGTAACCCGATGGCCCTCACGTACTAGACGTTCTCCCACTTCAACAAAATAGCGTGCCGCACCACTGGGTGCTGGCCGATAGATCTGAACAACGTGTAAGATATGCATCGTCTCTATTACGTACTACCGTTTCGACGTGACCATTCCGCATGTGTTTGCCATTCGTCCTCCAACGAAACTGCATCGCGGCAGGGGGGTATGGGGGGGTGCCGTACATGTGGGCATTTCGTAGGAACTACACCCTGCGACAACTCTTTTCAGGGAAAGGCTCATGGTTGTATGAGCAAGTGTAAAACGAACCAGAGGATGCGGAATAGCTACGTCAAATTGGTATAACAAAGCAATGCCTTTCAGGGAAGGAGTGAGGTATAAAGGAATGAGTAATTCTTCTATGTACTCATTTGCCGTGCAGCCTGAATAAGTTCAAGAATGCTTTCATATTGGAAATCGTAGATCAGCGTTTTAAGTTGCCGAGCATCATGGCTATTATGAAACTCGACCTGCTGCACCAGATCTGTAAGATGCGTAAAATCGCTCAACAGGACGGCTTCCTCCAACTGCTGCAACAACTCTGGGGGCAGGGTAGCCAGCGCAGTTACCGATAAATGTGCTTCCGTGTCAATTCCGTTGGTGATGTTCGGCAAGATATGCTGATCGGCGGCATACCCATCTTGAACGCCCAGATGTCGCCATAGAACATCAAAAACAGCATCAGCACTGAATGGTGTACGCACAAAATCATCGCATCCAGTTGCCAGCATTACCAGGTGTTCTTCCTCAACCACATTCGCCGTGACCGCGATGATCACGGTTGCAGGTTCATGCGTCGCCGCCTTGATCTTTCTGGTCATAGCATATTCGTCCTGTGCTGCTATGCGCATATCTACAAAGATCAGGTGTGGCCGCCATGTTTTCCACACGCGCAGCGCCTCAACTGCATCACTGACTTCCTGAACGTCAAAGCCCGGCGGTACGAACAGACTGCTCAACAGTCGGCGGTTGTGCCCTACATCATCCACAATCAAAATGCGATAGCCTGGTTGATTCGCAGCCAGCGCCAGCACGCGGCTGGTCGTATCTGGTGTTTCCGGGCGCATCCCATGCGCCTGTCTGGCCTGGATATGGAGCGTAAAGGACGAGCCATGCCCAACCTTGCTCTGTACCGTTAAATCGCCGCCCATTAAGCGCGCATAGGTGCGACTAATCGCCAACCCTAACCCTGTCCCCTCCTGTATATGTTCACTCGATCTCGTGCGTACAAACGCCTCAAAAATCTGTTCATGTTCCTCGGCAGGAATACCCGGCCCGGTATCTTCTACCTTAAAGATAATCTGCCAACTGGCTGGCCCGGGTGGATGCTCCAATCCCTTTCCCTCGTGGTGGAGCATAACGTGCAGGTGTACACTGCCACTGTGCGTAAATTTGATCGCATTTGAGAGCAAATTGATCAATGTCTGGCGTAGTTTGACCTGATCGGTGCAAATATAGCGTGGAACGTCCGGGGCATAGGTATACGTGAGCCGTAGACGCTTTTGCGACGCCCGCATCTGAAACATGCGATGCAGGTCGGTCAGCAGGTGATAGAGATCAAAGGCGGTCTCATTGAGAGTAACACGCCCGGCCTCAATTTTTGACATATCCAGAACGTCATTGATCAGCGCCAGCAAGTGTTCGCCACTGTGATGCACAATATCGAGATATTCGCGTTGATCGGCCGTCAGCCGCGCATCCTGGCGCAAAACCTGGGTAAAGCCGAGAATAGCATTCATAGGCGTGCGCAACTCGTGGCTCATACTGGCAAGAAAGGTACTCTTGGCTTTATTGGCAGCTTGAGCCGCATCGCGGGCTTCCTTCAACGCTTCTTCCGCCTGTTTGCGCGTGGTAATGTCTTGCACGGTGCCGAATACCTCAACTAGCTGGCCCTGCACATCATACACCGCCTCAAACTGATCATTGATATAGCAGACGGTTCCATCGGGGCGAATCATACGCACATCCAGCGCTGCGCTGCCTGCACCAGTTAAAACCCCATAGAAAGCCTGCTTCATGCGTTCCAGATCATCAGGGTGAATAAACCTACGTACATCGTCCAGGGTCAACCGCCGTTCAGTATCGCCTAAACCAGCCAGGCGGCAAAACTGGCGTGACCAGATCACCTCGCCTGTGGCGAGATGGTAGCGAAAACTGCCCAGATTGGCAACTTCGTGCGCTCGCGCTAGATTGGCCTCGCTACGTTGCAACGCTTCCTCGGCATGCTTGCGTTCGGTAATGTCTATTTTGACCGCCACGAAATGGGTAATTTTGCCATCGCCATCAAAAATCGGTGAGACAGACGCCGCTTCCCAATAATATTCGCCATTTTTCTTCCGATTACAAAACTCGCCTTCCCATGGATGACCAGCCTGAATCGTTGCCCACAATTCGGTATATACTGCTGGTGGTGTGCGATCTGTTTTTAAGATACGCGGGTTTTGTCCGCGTGCTTCTGCAAATGTATAGCCCGTCACCTGCGTAAACTTGGGATTGACATACTCAATCAATCCCTGCATATCGGTAATCACCACTGATGCTGGACTCTGCTCCACCGTTCGATAGAATTTACGTAACGCTTCTTCGGCACGGTGGTGTTCGGTTATATCGCGCAAGACAATCACGCGCCCGGTGATCTGCTCGTGTCGGTCAACAAGCGGTGAGAGCAAGGCATCGTACACGCTTAATCCAGCATCGGTGTGATGCTTTATCTCAATATGGATGATATGCTGTGTGTGCAAATACTGTTCCCAGGTATGGCGCGATGGTAGCACCTCAAGCGCCGGGCGACCAATCGTAATCTTACGTGGCAGGCCCAGAAAGCGTTCGGCGGCCGGGTTGACGTTGACAATACGCTGCTGTTCATTGAGGACAATCACCGCGTCGGGCAGGCTTTGCACCAGCACGTGATAGGCTACCGGGGCCAGATCCAGGAACCGATGCCGAAACAATATCCAGACCGTGATCGGGCCAAAGATGGCATAGCCGATTGGCATCGGTGACAGCATAAGAGACGGAATCGCTCGATGCAGGATCTCCGCCAGACTAACCGGTAGACAGGCGATGATCAGCAGTATAACCTGGAGGCGATACGGTTGCGGGAACGTCAGCGCAGCATGGACGAGCAAGAGGTAGGCCACTGCCGACATGACATAGGTATACGTCATATGCACGAAGAACCAGAGACCAGACACACGCATGGGAAACAGATATGGCCCGGCCTGATACACTGGATAGTCAGACCACATCCATCCATGCAAGGAGTTAGTCAGGGTCAACAATAACGAGCAAATCGGTATCACGGCCAGGATAAACAAGGGCCGTGGGCGTAACCAGGCATACCAGCCCGTATACTCTAGCACAAACACCAGAAAGGTAAACCCGACAAAAACCGAAAAGCAGAAGCGCAAGATGTTCCACAGGAGCATCTGTTCAGGATCATTGCTGATCAGTTCCAGACCAAAGAACAGCATCCATCCCAACGCTGGTTGCAGCATCCAGAAATAACCGTTGGCTGCTGGCACATGACGTCGCTGCCAGACATAGATCGATAACAGGCCTAGAATAAGGGCTGATGCAAAGGTTACCGCAATATAGAGGGTATAGTACCAGTTCATGAGGGACAGGTCGTTGTTTTATTTGCTTTCGGTTTGAGAACAGTGTGCTATGATTGAGTATACCATACATGCTACAGATTGAGCCATCATCGTTGCATCACCGCCAATATCAGTTGTGCCTGCAATGCCCACAGGCGCAACGCCATCATCAGCGCAACCGTAACCGTTCAGGTGGGGTGGTTAGGCGGGGCGTTGCCCCTCCTGGAGTCTCTTCGTTTCGGTCTGTCAAAACAGACCGAAACGAAGGTTTTGTGGGGGCCGCAGGCCTCCGCGCCCCCGCTGGCGCAGGTACCACCTGAACGGTTACCCTATGCTGATCAGTATGATCAACGCTGCGAGTTCCCAATCGTGCGGTTGCAGCCAGCGCCGATAGTGGTGATACAGCTCGATATCGCCAGCGAGCAGGGCAACATAGCTCGCCTCTCCGCATCTTCGCCTCTCCGCATCCTCGCCTCTCCGCATCTTCGCCTCCTCTGGAACATATGAGACGTCTGGTCATCAGATCGATCAGCGCACAATCACCTGGGTGCCGATCGGTGCCCAGTCAAACAGCCGGTACGCATCGTGCGGAGCCAACCCGACACAGCCATGACTATGGCGCTCGCCTGTGCCAAAGCGGTCGTGCCAGTAGACCCCGTGGATCGCAAAACCACCCCAGTAGAACATCACCGCTGGCACATCGGGCACATCCCACGTTTCACCACGATAACTCCCGCGCAGCCGCCGTAGCCGATAGCGGTCATAGATCCGCCAGCGGCCGGGCGGCGTCTCAAAGCGATCCTTGCCCGTCGAGACCGGTGCGTCCATCACCAGCACATCGCCCTGGTAGGCCCACAGCCATTGCCGTTGCAGATCAACCTCGATCCGTTTCGGCGCATCTGGATAGAGATCGGGTGGCGCGGCGGGATAGGCCGCAGCCAGTGGTTCACCGTAATAGAGCCAGGTCGCATCGGTGCCAATATGCGCTCGACGCACGGCCCAGTCGTGCTGCTCGGCCAGATCCAGCAGCAGCACTGTGCGGTCAAATGCCTGCACCACCAGTGATCGTTCACCGTCAGCGGTTGCAACAACCACCTCAAAAGGCTGTGTCAGTGGCAAGCCCACCCCGTGCATCCAGCCCCCAGGAAAAAGTGACGTGCGGTTTATATATGTCCAGAACTGATGGGGTACAAGGTAGCCTGGGCCAGGTGTAAGCCCATAGTTGGCGGGAATAAAGATATGATCCTGCAACGCCAGTGTGCCCCCCGCAAATCCCTCCGGAGGCGGAATGGTCGCTCCAGACTGCTCGCGTAGCATACCATAGGTCACCGGCAACCCGTTGATCGGCATCCAGGGTGCGTCGGCCATCAGCACGTGGGTAAGCGGAGTATGCCCCACTACCTCAGCCGGATTGCTGGTCAGGTGGCGATGATCCTCCAGCCGCCCCTGATCGAAATACTGCACCCGTACCCCACCGACTTCGAGGATCGGTGTATGCACCCGGCCCAGGGTGTGTATCCCGTGATGCCGCCAGTAGAACTGGGCAAACAACTCGGTGTCTGCGTCCTGGGCATGGATTGTAGCGGGGGTCAGGTGGGAGCCGAACGTGATGAGCAGAAACAAGAGGATCAGGATTATAGGTGGGCAACGATGGACAGTAGTTACAGACATAGCGTCTCCTCATGAGAGGGCGTAGCGTCTACGCCCTGATTTCCATAGTTTGTCAGATTTGAAGCAGCCAGAATCCGTGTATGATACATACATAGGCACCAGATCCAACCATACATCATGGTCAGGACGTACGCAGTCGCGTGAACACCACGTTCCTTCGACTACGCTCAGAGCTTGCCCTGAGCGCAGTCGAACGGGACAAGCTTTTGCGCCTGAGGCAGCGTGGCACCGGACTGGCCCGGCTGAAGCCGAAACTCCAGGGGTGCTTTGGCACCGGACTGGCCCGGCTGAAGCCGAAACTCCAGGGGTGCTTTGGCACCTGTGGCAATGAGGAGCATATGGTGCCATAGACAACGCATTGTTGCAAGTAGCACGAGAAAGAAACCAATATGGAACCTATACAGCACCGCGAAACAGCGCTGCGGGTGATTGGCATCTGCGGCAGTCTGCGCTCAAATAGCTATACCCGTATGGCCCTGCACATTGCTTTGCGGGGTGCCCAGGAAGTTGGGGCACAGATTCAACTGATTGACTTATGCGAGTATCACCTGGTTTTTTGCGACGGCAACCAGGATGAGAGTGCCTATCCGCCCGATGTATTCCGCTTGCGCGCCGATGTACGTCAGGCGCAAGGCATTATTCTGGGAACACCAGAGTATCACAACAGCATGAGTGGTGTCTTGAAGAATGCGCTCGATCTCATGGGTTTTGCCGAGTTTGAAGGTAAAATGATTGGTCTGGTTAGTGTTTCAGGCGGCACCGTTGGTGCAGTCGATGCCCTAAATAGCTTGCGTAACATCGGGCGGGCGTTGCATGCCTGGGTGGTACCTGAACAGGTAGCGGTACCCGAAGCCTGGAAAGCATTTGACACCACCGGTCAACCGCAGCATACCGTGCTACAACAACGGCTGATGGAGGTGGGACGCCAGGTAGCCCGCTTTGCCTACCTGCACACTTCGGAGCAGGCGCTGGATTTTTTGCGCGCCTGGGAGAGCGCCCCCATCAATCCGGGCGCTGAAAAGCGGTAGCGTGACCTATATTTTGCTCTGCGGCAGAGAGATACTTTCCAGCGTTGGAACGTTCCAACGCTTCCACGCTGCCGCAGGCGAAACCCGCATACGGCCTGTCATATAATACCGTTTCGACTTGAACCTTCCGCATGTTCTTCTCATGCACACGCGTTCCGCAGTCGTTCATCAACCCATGCGGTTCGCCGGAGTTTACCCCTTCGACTACGCTCAGGGCAGGCTCTGAGCGGAGCCGAATGGGGCAGAGCGGTATTTTTCTCTTTTTGGTTCCCCCGTTTCGCCTTCGGCGAAACGGGGGAACTACACGCGAGTCCTGTCCCCGTGTCCGCAGACGAAACGCAGTGGCGTATGACCCACCGCGTCCGTCCGGCTATGCGGAAAGGGAAGACGAACGAAAAGATGCGGAAGGGCGAAGCCAAATTGGTATAACAGGAGATACGCGGTCGCATACGATAGCAGCAAATGCCGACGCATACTCATGCGACGATCTGAACCAGGACAACGAGTGGACGTACCTGTTCCCATTTCTCCAGGGAGCGAGGGCATCTTGCCCTCGTGTACCCGATCGAGTGCGCCCCACTCTCGCGCCCAGGGGTGCGTGGTACCCCAAGGGTGAACAGGTACCGAGTGGACGGCTCTGCGCATTGACCACGCTTGCACAAATGCCTGGTTTCAGGCACAATGAGAGTATAAACGAGCAGGTGTTATGCTATGGGCCAGCTACACAGCCCTATACTATGCATATCA